>JAUXDH010000131.1 GCA_030618545.1 Chlorobiota bacterium | reverse complement strand
TTTGACTACTAACTAATGACCAATAACCAATGACCAATGACTAATGACCAATAACCAATTCCAACCCCCTGATCTTCCCAACAATCACCATAGCCATCTTGTAGGCCGACTCATGCGTCCATCCCGCGATATGCGGACTGAGGATGACATTGTCCAATACCACCAGCTCTTTAAAGGATTCAGGAAGTTTTTCGAACTCGAGGTTTTCATATGAAAGCCCTTCATATTCGAGCACATCCAGGCAGGCCCCCAGTATTTTACCTTCCTTTATGCCAGCCACCAGCGCTGATGTATCCAGCACTTTGCCACGTGATGTGTTGATCACATAAATATTTTTTTGGAAACTATTGAAGAATTTATTGTCAGCCATGTAAGTTGTTTCGTCAGTTAAAGGAACATGAAGACTTATGATGTCACATTTTTCATAAAGCTCCGGCATTTCTGATTCCTCAACAAACTCATCAGCATATCCAAACTTGTATTTATCATATGCCAGTACTTTTACCCCAAAGCCTTTAAGTTTCTTCGCAAAAGCGCTTCCGGTATTTCCATAGCCGATGATGCCTATTGTTTTACCTCCCAGTTCAATTCCCCTGTTCGCCTCCCTTTTCCATATTCCTTTTCTGACTTCCGCATCAGCCGCACGCAGCTTATTCAATAGCATCAGCAACATCCCTACAGCCTGTTCGCCCACAGCATCCCTGTTACCTTCCGGAGCGTTGAGGCAAAAAATGCCTTTTGACCCGGCATAGTTCACATCAATGTTTTCAAGACCTGCACCTACCCTTCCGATAAACCTGAGATTTTCCGCCTTTTCGAGAAAGGAACGGTCAAGTTTTATCTTGCTGCGGATAATGATCCCTGTGTAATCAGAAATGATTTGCACCAAATCTTCCCTGTCCTTACCTGGATAATCATGGCATTCCCATCCATCATTTTCCAGTTCTTTCCGCAATACCGGATGTGCTGTGTCAATAAATAGAACTTTTCTTTTTTTCACTCCCTAACAAAACTTACATTTGCGCTTCAAACTAACGCTGGTGTTTTAGCAAGGTAAAAGTACGATCTTAATTAAAACCTTTTATACCGGTTCTTAGAGATTGAAAAGATAAAATAGTTTAATTTAGAAGAATATTTCCTGAGAATACCAAGAGATTTATGTGGCAATTCCTTGTTAGGCTAATACTCAGAAACAGGCCGGCTATTCTGGTTATTATTGGTGTACTTACCGTGTTTATGGCATGGCAGGGATCGAAGGTTCAGTTGTCGTATGAAATGGCAAGGATGCTGCCAAAAGACAATGAATACAACATAGAATACGAAGCATTCAAAGAACAGTTTGGTCAGGATGGCAGCGTACTTTTTGTTGCTATCGAAGATCCTGACCTTTACACCCTCGAACATTTTAATGCCTGGTACGACCTGAATTATGATATCCTCGAAATGGATGGTGTTCAGGAAGTGCTGTCTGCTGCAAGGATCTACAACCTCTCAAGGAACGACAGCCTGAAAAAGTTCGATTTCCTGAACATTGTATCTGAACGACCTGTTGAACAACGAACTGTTGATTCCATCAGGGATATCATCAATAACCTGGGGTTGTACGATGGATTATTGTTCAACAAAGAAACCGGCGTCAGTTTGATGATGATCACACTGACCAAAGAAATACTAAACAGTAAGGCGAGAATCCACCTGGTCAAAATTCTGAAAGAACGCACTGACCGGTATGGAGATGCATTTGACATTGATATCAAATATTCGGGTTTGCCATATATCCGGACGGTGACCTCCAAAAAAGTACAGGATGAATTGCTGCTGTTCGTTCTCCTGTCGCTCGTTATTACCTCAGTGTTGCTGTTCATTCTGTTCCGTACAGGACGCGCCGTACTGTTTGCCATGATCGTTGTGATCATTGCAGTGATCTGGGTACTGGGAACTGTTGCTTTATTTGGATACAAAATCACGATACTCACCGGCATCCTTCCACCCTTACTGATTGTAATCGGAGTTGAGAATTCAATATTTCTGCTGAACAAATACCTCAGCGAATACCGGGAACACGGCAACAAAATCAAGGCGCTCTCCCGGATGATCTCCAGGATAGGCAATGCCAACCTGCTTACCAATTCAACCACAGCCGCTGGGTTTGCCGCATTTATCATCACAAGTAATGAGCTGCTTGTTGAATTCGGGATCATTGCTTCTATCAATATTCTTGTTACTTACCTGCTGTCACTTTTCCTCCTTCCTATACTGTTCAGCTTTTTCCCGGTGCCCAAAACCAAACATATGAAGCACCTGGAATCAGGGCTGATCAGCAAAATAGTAGACAGGGTTACTTCAATAGTACAACAACGC
Organism: Chlorobiota bacterium; assembly: GCA_030618545.1. GTDB lineage: Bacteria > Bacteroidota > Bacteroidia > Bacteroidales > F082 > JAADID01. The sequence goes on along the minus strand of JAUXDH010000131.1, from coordinate 5,809 downwards.
AGAACGGTGATTTACATCGTTACTTCCATCGCGTTGTTGTTTGCTATCATAGGCGTCAGTAAACTCCAAACTACCGGCAATGTGGTGGATGATATTTCAAAGAAGGACAGGCTCTACAAGGATATGATATTCTTTGAAAAACATTTTAAAGGGGTGATGCCACTGGAAATTACCATTGACACAAAAAAGAACAGGGGTGTCCTGCGTCTTTCAACACTTCGCAAAATAGATCAGTTGCAGGATACGCTGGCCAGCTATCCTGAATTCTCAAAACCGGTGTCAGTTGTTGAGGTGGTAAAGTCTGCAAAACAGGCATTCTACCGTGGCAATCCCAAAATGTATGAGCTGCCCAACAACCAGGAAAAGAACTTTATCCTTTCCTATGTGCCACAGCTAGGCAAGAAGAAAAAAGAGCAAAAACAGGAAAAGAAAAAAACCATTCTTGATTCTTTTGTAGATTCAACCTACAGCAAAACCAGGGTGTCCATCCAGATGGCCAATATCGGCACCAATGATATCGACAGGATTTTGAGTGATCTCCGACCAAAAGTTGACAGTATCTTTCCTCCTGATAAGTTTGAAACACACATGACAGGGACCAGTGTGGTGTTTTTGAAAGGGACGAACTACCTTGTTAAAAACCTGTTCATGAGCCTGGCCCTTGCCTTGGTAGTCATCACCATTCTCATGGCATTGATTTTCTCATCTGCCAGGATGATCATCATCTCACTGATACCAAACCTGATCCCCCAGATCATGACTGCCGGAATGATGGGTTACTTTGATATTTCTATCAAACCGTCTACCATTCTTATTTTTAGCATTGCCCTTGGAATCAGCGTTGACAACACCATCCACTTCCTGTCGCGTTACAGGCTGCAACTGAAACACAACAACTGGAAGGTTAAGGAATCTGTACTCGGCGCGTTGAGTGAAACAGCCTACAGCATGATTTATTCAGCGCTGGTTTTATTCTTCGGATTTTACATATTTACATTATCGTCATTTGGCGGAACCGAAGCTTTAGGATACCTGGTATCATTCACCCTGGTGGTGGCCTTGTTCTCAAACCTTTTTGTACTACCTTCATTGCTTCTTTCACTCGATAAGAGGGCGCTGACAAAATCGTTCAGGGAACCATTGCTTGTGGTATTTGATGAGGAGGAAGATATCGAACTGGACAAACTGGTCATTGAAGAATTAAAAACTAAAAAAGGCAAACCGGATAAATACAGAAAAATATGAAAGGAATAATTCTTGCCGGGGGAGCCGGTACGCGTCTTCATCCGCTTACCATAGCTGTTAGTAAACAACTGATGCCGATCTATGATAAGCCTATGATCTATTATCCATTGTCTATTTTGATGATGGCAAATATCAGGGACATACTTATCATCTCAACCCCTGCCGACCTCCCTAATTTTGAACGCCTGCTGGGTGACGGTGCAGGTCTCGGATGTAACTTTCAATACGCGGTACAGCATATTCCTAACGGACTCGCCCAGGCATTTGTTCTTGGGGAACAGTTCATTGGCAACGACAAGGCTTCTCTGATCCTGGGTGACAATATCTTTTATGGAAGCGGTATGCATACCCTTCTGAACAACAGCAATGATCCGGATGGGGGTGTGGTGTTTGCCTATCATGTGAGAGATCCGGAAAGATACGGGGTGGTTGAATTCGATGCTGAATTTAATGCCATCTCCATTGAAGAAAAGCCTGATCAGCCTAAATCCAACTATGCGGTTCCCGGTCTTTATTTCTATGACAATTCAGTGGTTGAAGTCGCGAAAAATCTTAAACCTAGCGCGAGAGGTGAGTATGAAATTACCGATATAAATAAATACTACCTGGAAAAAGGTAAGCTGAAAGTGGGTGTGTTAAGCCGTGGAACAGCATGGCTCGATACAGGAACATTTCATTCACTTATCCAGGCTTCGCAATTTGTTGAGGTCATCGAAAGCAGGCAGGGTTTGAAAATAGGTTGTATTGAGGAGATTGCTTATATCAAAGGTTTTATCAACGATCAGCAACTCGACAAACTGGCACGGCCATTATTAAAAAGCGGTTATGGTCAATACCTTTTAGACCTGCTGGATTAATGCTATTTTAAGATCAATGAGAGGTTACGACGAGTTATTTTCATTTTTTGAGAAACACCTGGATGAACTACAATTCAGTCATCAGCCAACAGAATTGTACGGGCCAATTGCTTACACCCTTAATCTGGGTGGTAAAAGGATCAGGCCTGTGTTAACGCTGATGTCGTGTGAAATGTTTGGAGGCGATGCGACAGATGCATTACCTCAGGCTGTGGCCATTGAACTGTTTCACAATTTTACTCTCATACATGACGACATAATGGACGATGCGCCATTGCGCAGAGGTAAAAGAACAGTCTTTAAAAAATGGAATCCAAATATCGCGATATTATCAGGTGACACGCTTTTCGCACTGGCATATCAATTTGCCCAGCAAGCCGACCGCCGCCTGCTTCCTGAAATTCTGAGCGTATTTAACCAAACCGCCATTGAGGTATGTGAGGGCCAGCAATACGATTTGAATTACGAAAGGATGAACAATGTTTCGGTTGATGGGTACCTTAAAATGATCAGGTTGAAGACAGCCGTGTTATTCGGCGCCAGTTTGAAAATCGGCGCCTTAATCGGCGGAGCTTCTGAAGAACACGCTGAGAACCTTTATGAGTTCGGATTAAATATAGGTATGGGATTCCAGCTAAAAGATGATTTGCTCGACACCTTTGGCGATGAACATGTTTTTGGTAAGAAGACCGGTGGTGATATCCTGACCAATAAAAAAACGTTTCTTTATCTTTCAGCACTTGAAAGAGCTAACGATGAACAAAAGGAAAAACTTCATCATCTCTACAACACCCATGATGAAGATGAGGAAATAAAGATCAGATATGTTATTGACATCTTTACCCAATTAAAAGTATTTAAGGCTGCAAATCTGGAAATAGACAAATACTGGGATAACGGACTGCAAAGTCTTGATAAGATAAAGATCAGTGACGAGAATAAGGAGATATTGCTTGATGTAGCGTACAAGATGATTGTGAGGGAAAAGTAGAGGGAAGATTAATGGCTAAAGCCGATTTCTCTTATCATTTTAGTTCACCGTGCTAAAGCACGGAGTAAAAATATTTTTGCCGGATGAGAAATTTTGCCCTGTCCTTTTGCCCTGTCCTTTAGGGCAGGGCTAAAAATAATCAAGTGTATTTCGGCTTTAGCCATTAATAATCACAACCCCATCTTGACCAATCACCAATGACTAATCACCAATGACTAAACTTGTCCGTAGGATGACCAATCACCAACGACCGAACGGAGTCCGAATGCCACCTTGTTTTTAATCTGCTTTTGCTTTTAATTGATCCAGAGAAGTACCCAGCGACTCCCATTCATCCATGGTATTTTGCAGAGATTTGGTAACGAGATCATGCTGTCTGTAAAGATCACCTGACTTGATTTCTTCCTCATGGTTTTCAGGATTCGCCAGTTTCTTGTTGATCTCCTCAAGTTCAGACTCAAGTTGCTGGATGGACGTTTCAGCTTTTTCGATGGACCTGCTGAGTTTCCTGATCTGCTTTTCCATCTCTTTCTTTTGAATCCAATGGTTTTTATTTCCGGAAGATTTCCCTGGAGTTTCTGCAACTGATGGGTTTTTTTTCTCCAACTCAGCAAGATGGGTAAACTGCTTCCTCTCCAGAAATTCGAAAATATCCCCTCTGAATTCTTTGATCTTTTGATCCCTGAACTCATAAAGTCTTGTGGACAATCCCTGTAGGAAATCCCTGTCATGCGATACGACGATCAATGTGCCTTTGTATTGCAGCAGGGCATTTTTCAGGATGTCTTTAGACAGTATGTCCAGGTGATTGGTAGGCTCGTCCATGATAAGCAGGTTGCTGGGAGTGAGCAATAGTTTTGCCAGTGCCAACCTTGATTTCTCGCCTCCCGAAAGCACGCTTACTTTTTTGTCGATGTCATCACCCTGAAACAGAAAAGCCCCCAGTATGGATTTCATTCTTTTTCTTATTTCTCCCACGGCTATAATATCAACGGTCTCGAAAACAGTTAATGCCGGATCCAGCATTTCCCATTGGTCCTGAGAAAAGTAAGCCGGTTGAACATTGTGTCCCATTCTCAGCTCACCCTCATAAGCAAGGTTCCCGGCAATGATTCTGGCAAGGGTTGTTTTTCCTTCCCCATTCTTTCCTACAAAAGCAATGCGCTCACCTCTAAGTACCTGGAAATCTATATCTTTAAAAACAATGTTTTGTCCATATCTTTTGGTGACGTTTTTTCCTTCCACCGGTACTTTTCCACTTTGTTTTGCTTCGGGAAAAGTGAAATGAATGGCTTTGCTGTCAAGATCATCCAGCTTGATGCGGTCAATTTTTTCAAGCATCTTAACCCTTGACTGAACCTGCCGGGCTTTGGTGGCTTTATACCTGAACCTCTCTACAAACCGCTCTATGTCGCGAATCTGTTTCTGCTGGTTATCTGCCGACGACTTCAACTGAGCCTGTCTTTCTTCCCTCAGCTCGATATATTTGGAATAGCTTACCTTGTAATCAAAGAATTTACCATTATTTATTTCTATCGTGCGATTGGTAATGTTATCGAGCAGGGTGCGGTCGTGGGAAACAACGACAACAGAACCATAGTAGTTGATGAGAAACTCCTCAAGCCACTGAATGGATTCGATATCCAGGTGGTTGGTGGGCTCGTCAAGGAGCAGGAGTGATGGCCTGAGTAGCAGTAGTTTTGCCAGCTCAACCCTCATCTGCCAGCCAAAACTGAATTCGCTGAGTGGCCTGTTAAAATCTGATCTCTTAAAACCCAATCCTTTTAAAACCCTTTCAGTATTTCCCTCCAATTTTTCAGGCTCGGCAAGACGCAATTGCTCATTTAGCAACTCCTGCTCATCAAATAGTCCATGGTAAGATTTGCTGTCAAAATCGGTTCTGTTTACCATTTCCGCATGGATATCATCCAGCCTTTTTCGCTTGTTCTCTACAAAGCGAAAAGCATCGAGCGCCTCCTGGATGACAGTTTTCGAAGATGTGATGGTTTTTTCCTGTGGCAGGTAACCCATTGTATTTCCATCGGGAATGACTATCTCTCCTGTGGTTGGGACTACCTCTCCCTTTATAATTCTCAGCAATGTAGTTTTACCGGATCCATTTTTCCCGGCAAGACCTATTCTTTCTTTAGGATTGATGCTGAAGTTTGCTCCGCCAAAGAGACTTTCTCCTCCAAATTCTTTGCTGATGTTATTTACCGAGATCAATTCGAAAATTTTTGCAAAGATAAAATTAGAGATTGAAAGATGGGTATTTCACTGAAAAGAAGCAAGGATGTAGACAGAAGACCTGAGATTCAAAGTTTGGAGTTTGTGCCAAAGGCATCCCTTCGGGAGAGTTTAGAGTTTGTGCCAAAGGCATCCCTTCGGGAGAGTTTAGAGTTTGGAGTTTGTGCCAAAGGCATCCCTTCGGGAGAGTTTGGAGTTTGGAGTTTGTGCCAAAGGCATCCCTTCGGGAGAGTTTGGAGTTTAGAGTTTGTGCCAAAGGCATCCCTTCGGGAGAGTTTAGAAAAAGAGACAAAGCTTGCCCGTATGATCGGAGGGAGTCCGAATGGATGGGTCAGTAGTCGGCAGTCCAATTGCCCATTAACCATTAACTATTAATGCGAATCAAGGGTTGAAAGAGAGTAATAATCTAATGTTATAAACAATTGAATGTCAATAACTTATGATAAATAAATATATTTAATAGCCTGAA
>JAUXDH010000188.1 GCA_030618545.1 Chlorobiota bacterium | reverse complement strand
ATACAGGCCATTTGGTATGCTTTAGCTGTTATTATCGTATATGGTTTGTATGAATATTTTGAAACAAAAGATTTTACCGTCTATGCAAGTATGTCGGTAGTTGGTTTTGGTGTTTGGATAATATGGTTACTGGTGAGAATTTTTACTCTGAATAAGTCAATAGACCTGTACAACAGGTCAGTCGCTAGCTTTTACGGCCTGACCGATCAGGAGAAACAATTCCTGGGAATCGAATAACATTTTATTGAGGCATTTATTGGAGCTATGAAAGAAAAAAATAAACCCATTGTAATACAATGGGTTTATGTAGTAGCGAGACCGAGAATTGAACTCGGGACCTCCGGGTTATGAATCCGACGCTCTAACCGACTGAGCTACCTCGCCATATTTTGAGGCTGCAAAAATATAAAAATCAAGGTTATTACAAATATCCGGTATCACATTTTTTGTTTTACTTACTTCTACAATCATTTTTTAGCTTTGTAGCTACCTGAATAAGCTTATCAAATCCTATAAAAATATGTCCGAATATCCAGATGACCTCACACTGACAAAGCCGGTTGTAGAAATGATGACCATCGCAGGTGAATACAGCGTGTACATGGATACCATTGAAGATAAATCCAAAAAAGGTGTCCTTGAATTTACCCATCGCATTTTGCCTCTATTATATCTGAAAGGAACGATGCTCCCGGCATTGGAAGTTGAGTACCCTGAAGCCAATGAGCGTTTCGTAACTGAGGAACAATGGGAAAACGTGTTTACCAATCTGCGCGAAAAGTTCGGAAAAGATGATGAATACTGGATCATCGATCCGCAATACATCAATGAAACAGAGCCTATTAAGGCGAGCTTGTCGGAAAATCTTGCAGATATCTACCAGGATATGAAAGATTTAAGTACACTTTATCAGAAGGACACAGTGGCAGCGCGAGAAAATGCGGTAACCGATTGCAAGGATCTATTCGCCAGCCATTGGGGCTACCGGATTGGCAATATCCTGGCAAGGTTGCACCATTTGCTTTATGCAGACAATGACGATTTTATTGAATCACTGGATATTCTTTAGTAAAACATCCTCTCCCTGAATAAATATACCTAGAACTAGGTATTCTGTGCAAATTAATTTATTGTTTTCTTTGTTCCCGAATTTACAGTATATCAAATTGATATTACTGATTTACGTTGTTGATATTTTACTACCCTAAATGACGCTTGCCGACCTCAAGACTGGTAATAAGGCTGTGATATCGAAAGTGAGAGGCCGAGGTGCTTTTCGCAAGAGAATTATTGAAATGGGGTTTGTCGTTGGTAAACAGGTCATTGTTATCAAAAATGCCCCCCTTAAAGATCCCATTGAATACAATATCCTGGGATATGAAGTTTCACTGCGAAGAGCCGAAGCCGGTCTGATTGAAGTGACAGATCAATTGAACAGCCACAAAAAAACAAATAGGTATAACGGTACCTTGCAAATCGAGCAATCACTTAGTCTTGCGCCTGTAGAAAAAAGCAAAGTGGTGAACGTTGCACTGGTTGGGAACCCTAATAGCGGGAAGACTACCATTTTCAACCACGCCTCCCGCTCAAGAGAAAGGGTGGGCAATTACGGAGGAGTAACCGTTGATGCCAAAGAAGCCAGGTTTGAACATGCCGGCTATACTTTTAAACTGGTAGACCTGCCGGGCACTTATTCTATAACAAGCTACACTCCGGAAGAACTCTATGTTCGTGAACACCTTATCAACGAAGTTCCGGATGTTGTGTTGAATGTAGTTGACAGCTCTAACCTTGAGCGCAACCTTTACCTGACCACCCAGCTCATCGACATGGATATTAAAGTGGTGATGGCACTGAATATGTGGGACGAGTTCAGGGAAAAAGGTGATGATTTTGATTATGAAAATCTTGGTAAAATGATTGGTATCCCGATGGTTCCAACAGTCGGATCAAAAGGGGTGGGAATCACAAATCTCTTTGAGAAAATCATTGATGTTTACGAAGACCATGATAAGACTGTCAGGCATATCCATATTAATTATGGAATAAAAATTGAGGAGTCAATCAAAGCCTTGCAAGATCAGATAAGCAGGGAGAAAGAAACTTTATTGGTTAATAAAGTCGCCCCAAGGTACCTGGCAATCAAATTGCTCGAGGGAGATCAGGAAGAACTGAAGCGAATAGAAGGATGGACGACAGCAAAGGAGTTAAATGCACTTGCATCAGAAAGATCTATTGAAATCGAACACTTGCGAAGGGAGACGGTTGAGACGGTCGTTACCGATGCCAAATACGGTTTTATTGAGGGGGCATTAAAAGAAACGCTTAAGCCTGCCCCTGTAAAGGATAAACTTACCAGGAGCCGTCGTATTGATGAAATTGTTACCAGTAAATATCTTAGTTATCCACTGTTCTTATTGGCCCTCTGGGGGATTTTCCAGAGTACTTTCTTACTTGGTGATTACCCGATGCGGTGGATAGAACAGGCCGTTGGCTGGACAGGAGCACAGCTATCAAATGTACTACCTGAAGGAATGCTGAGAGATATGCTGGTGGACGGGATACTGGGCGGCGTTGGCGGTGTGATCGTTTTTATGCCAAATATCCTGATTCTGTTCTTTTTTATTACGGTGATGGAAGCTACCGGATATATGGCCAGGGTGGCCTTCATCGTGGACAAATTGATGCACAAGATAGGCCTGCATGGTAAATCATTCGTCCCAATGCTGATGGGATTTGGATGCAATGTTCCGGCCATCATGGCTACCCGTACCATTGAGAGCAAGAACGACAGGCTGGTTACCATGCTCATTCTTCCATTAATGTCGTGCAGCGCGCGGTATCCCGTTTACATCCTGTTGATCAGCGCGTTTTTTGATAGTTACAGGGGAACCATTCTGTTTGGTATTTACATGATTGGTATCTTCCTTGCCGGCATTGTCGCCTGGGTCATGAAGAAAACATTGTTCAAAGAACAAACCATACCATTCGTCATGGAGCTCCCACCCTACCGGGTACCTGTCATGAAGTCTATATTTAAACAAACCTGGTTCAAAGGTGAGCAATACCTCAAAAAGATGGGTACGATTATCCTGGTAGCATCTCTGATCATCTGGGCCCTGGGATATTTTCCGTTAGGAAAAAGCATCGACACAGAATATGACCTGAAAATTGCAACTTATAAAGCCGGTTTAACACCGGGGATACAGGATAATAATACCAATACAGATCAAACTATTTCCGGATCGGATTCATATCTCCGAAATCTTGAATTTGAACGACAAAGCCGTAAGCAGGAAAACTCCCTGATCGGGCGGCTGGGTAAATTTATCGAGCCTGTCATTGCACCTCTGGGATTTGATTGGAAAATGGGTGTAAGCCTGCTTGCAGGTTCCGTGGCAAAAGAAATTGTTATCAGCACCATGGGTGTGCTGTACAAAACCGAACCGGATGTAGAAGAGAATACAAGCCTGATCAAGAAACTGCAAAATACCAACTATACGGATGGTCCAAAGAAAGGCCAGCCCGTATATTCACCCCTGGTGGCAATGGCATACATGTTATTTATCCTGATTTATTTCCCCTGCATTGCAGTGATTGCAGCAATCAAACATGAATCAGGAAGATGGAAATGGTCAGCATTCCTTGCTGTTTACACAACTGGACTGGCCTGGCTGGTAGCATTTCTGGTATTCCAGGGAGGCTCAATCTTGGGGCTCTAATCAGGATACTGAATTTTATCCAGCCTGTTCAAACCATCAATTGCAAGAGAATAATTCGTTTCCAGTTCCAATGCCTGGCGATATTGCTTGCGAGCTTCATCGGGCATACCTATAGCTTCGTAACACCTTCCCAGGTTGTAAACCGCACTCACAAATGCCGGATCAATGATGATTGCCTTCTGGAAGGATAAGATGGCGCTTTCAAAATCTTCCATCTCCACAAGGTAAATATATCCTGAATTGAAGCAGGCATTTTTATTTTCAGGATACATCTCAGTCAAGTCTTCATAAAAATCAAGCGCAGTACTATAATCACCTTTTTCCTGGTATGCCAGTGCAGTTAAAAACATCGCCCTTTCATCCTCCGGCCTTACTTTCAAAGCAGTCTGGTAATACTCCACAGCAGTTGTATCTGCCATGCTCGACAGCAACGATCCTGTTTGCATGAAAGCATCAAAGTAAAGTGTATCAATATTCCCGGCAATTTTCAGGTTGGTTAGCGCGGAAGCAGTATCCCCGGTTTCCATCTTTAAGATACCTTTCAGATAAAATGTTTTAGGCTGATTCACATCTACAGAGGCCGCTAAATCCAGGTACCTCCGGGATAATTCATAATCCTGCAGCACAAGGTATGCTTCTGCAAGACTCAACAAAGGCCTGACATTTTTCTGATCTATGGAGTAAGCTTTTTTATAAGCGTTCAGGCTGTTATCTGTTTGTCCGAGAATAAAGTAGACGTCGCCCAGCAGGATGTAAACTTCAGGATCATCCTGGTTCAGCTCAAGCGCCGAGTTGATATCCCGAAAAGCCGGATCTATTTTTCCGCTTCGGATAAACAAGCCGGCTCTGTTTTTAAACAGGCTGTAATCAGATGAATCCTTTAATAATCTGTCAGTGTAATAAGTAATGGAATCCTGAATGGTGATGATTCCGGCATTCACCTGATTGCCCGTCCGCTCAATAGGTCCCTGGCATGACACCACAAACAGATAAAGAACTACTGAAAAAACTGAAATTCTCATAGGTTATCCCGGAAGGATAGTTTTCAGATTCAAAATAATTCGGTAAAGTTATCAGGAGGCCAATAAAGCTTCTGTAACTTTTGACTCAAGTTCTTCTACCAGGTCCGGGTTGTCTTCCAGCAGTGCTTTTACAGCATCTCTGCCCTGACCGAGTTTAACTTCGCCATAACTGAACCATGAGCCACTCTTGGCAATAATATTAAAATCAACACCGAGGTCAATGATCTCACCAATTTTTGAAATACCTTCTCCATAGATGATGTCGAATTCAGCCTTTCT
>JAUXDH010000072.1 GCA_030618545.1 Chlorobiota bacterium | reverse complement strand
ATTGTTTTCATACTTCAAATGTTTAACTGCCATATCAGGGGTTATCTTCCCTGTAAAAAAAGCGGATCGTAACATCATTTGGATAAAATGCCCTGGACACAAAACCTTCTCCGTTGTATTCATACCGCGCAATGGTATCACCATTAATAGTCAACAAGTTGTTTTTTGATAAGGTGAACAGATCATCCGGGATTCGAATCCGTTCATAAGGATTAGGGTGATCATCATAAGTGTAGGTTTCTACTACATTACCATCCCTCAACTTTTGCGTTATGTTATCATCCTCATAGATGTATTCGTAAGTATGATCCACCGTACCATCATGATGGTATTGGGTGCCTCCGATTTAACGGCTAAAACTTTCAAGATGATAGGTATGCAATACAACATCAGGCTCCCAGCTTCGTACTTCATGAAGATCATCTCCATCCCTCATATAATCAATTTTGTCACCATTGCTATATGTTTTCCTCATGAGCAATCCATATGAAAGGTCGTACACAGTTGTATCACTGTCAGGTGTTGTCAAAACATTCTTACAACCCTTGCATCTGAGTATTGGAAATCACTTCTTAGCTGACTGTTTTCATCAATGGTATAGTCAACTATTTTGTAAATGTTTTCCTGTTGCTCTTTTTTACAGCCAATAGATAGAAGAAATCCAAATAAAAGGATAAGGGAAATCAACACTGACTTTTTCATTTTTTACTAATTTGGTTGTTACTTATGAAAAGCTCAGTAATTATCAATTACTTAAGGGCACAAAATTAATAAATATCTTCTAATAATTCGTCCTTTGATGGCAACTCAATTTTCAAATTATCCAGGTTCAGGCGGGAATAAAGCATGGGTGCCAATGAAGCAACCGGTTTATAAAGCATGGAGCTTTCACGGTATTTCTGTTTAATGATATTTTGACCTGCATCGAAATAGTTTATCAGGAAGATCAGGATGCTCAGGTACAAGGCTCCTTTCAGTATTCCAAATACCAGCCCTGCTGCCTTATTCAGGAAGCCAAGCATCAGGACATCGATAAACTTCTGGGCGATATTTCCAATAAGGATTACCGCCAGCACCACTACCACAAATGTTATAATAAATGATACGAGTGCCAGGTACTCGGGATCAATGGTGAAATGCTGCGTCAGCTGATTGGCTGTATAATCGGAAAAGAAAAAAGCGAAATAGAGTCCAAGTACAAGTGCAGCAAGGGAAGCAACGCTGATGATCAGGCCTTTCCTGTATCCCTGCCTGGCCCAGAGCAATAATGGAATGAGGATAATGATATCAAGAAAGTTAATTGACATGCTTTTGATTATTCGGGATTTCTATTTACTAAATCGATGAAACAGATGTATTATTTATTTTGCTCTGCGGGTTAGCTCAGTTGCAAAAACGAATTCGTTGAGTTCTTTATTGTCAGTGTGCATGATCTCATCCTTATCGCCCTCCCACCACAGCTCGCCTTCGTGGATGTAAGATATTTTCTGACCGATCTGCAGTACTGAATTCATGTCGTGGGTGTTGATTGCCGTTGTCATTTCAAACTGTTCTGTTAATCTGGAAATAAGGGCGTCTATTCTTTCTGCCGTTTTCGGATCGAGGCCCGAATTGGGTTCATCACAAAACAGGTATTTGGGATTCAGCGCGATTGCCCTTGCAATGGCAACACGTTTGGTCATTCCACCACTAATTTCTGAAGGATACTTTTTGTTGGCATTTACCAGGTTTACATGTTTCAGGGTAGTGTTAACCTTTTCCAGTTTTTCTTCCCTCGACATCTTAGTAAACATATTCAGGGGAAACATTACGTTGTCTTCAACAGTGAATGAATCGAACAACGCGCCACCCTGAAAAAGCATCCCCATCTCCTGCCTGGTAATACGTTTCCTTTTTTCGCTTAATCCTGAAAAGTTGAGCCCGTCAAAAATGATATCCCCCTGATCTATCTCCAGTAAACCAATACAGCATTTCATCAGTACCGTTTTACCAGAACCACTTTGTCCAATGATCAGGTTAGTCTTTCCCTTCTCAAAAGTGGTGGTGATGTCCTTCAGTACCATCTCGCCATTAAATGATTTCGATATGTTGTTTACTTCGATCACGTGAGCAGCATCTGGGTTAAGATCAGGTCAAAAAAGATGATAAGTATGCTGCTGATCACCACAGCTTTGGTGCTTGCACGACCAACTTCCACAGAGCCCCCTTTAACGGTATATCCTTTGTATCCGGAAACGGAAGCAATGATAAAAGCAAAAACCACGGTTTTAATCAGGGCATAGTTAATTGTAAAGGGTTCGAACCACGAACGAAGTCCTTCTACATAGGCAGGAGTCGGTACCAGACCCGTAAAATGACAGGCTGCGTATCCTCCTGACAAACCCAGGAAAATGGAAAAAATGATCAGTATCGGATTGTAGATCATCGCAGCAGTAATCTTAGGAAGGATCAGGTAGTTGGCCGGATTTATTCCCATTACCTTCAGCGCGTCAATCTGCTCTGTTACCCTCATCGTACCGATTTCTGAAGCAATACTTGAACCCACCTTCCCCGCGAGAATCAAACTTATTATGGTTGGTGAAAACTCAAGGATCATCATCTGCCTGGTAGAAAATCCAACAAGTTTCATCGAAAGCAGAGGGTTGTCCATATTGTAGGCAGTCTGAATGGCAATGATAGCCCCGGTAAACACAGAGATGATCGCCACAATACCAATGGAGTCGGTACCGTAAGAACGGAAATCCATCAACAACTGACGCATGAATACCCGTCCCTTATCAGGTTTTTTGAAAGCCTGGTACATTAAGACCACGTAATCACCTATGTCAAAGAGAAACTTCATAACGCAAAGCTAAGTAATTAAAAGAAAAAAACCTTCGGGCAATAGCTGTTCTGAAAAATCGTTTTCTTTGCCAACGTTTTTCCTGCGATAAAATTGAAGTCATTTTCAAAATACAGCCTTATTCTTGTATTGCTACTCGTTTCAGCATTGCTTTTATCAAGCTGTTCAAGAGGTACTTATCCTTACAAAAAGAAGCGCAAAAAAAGGAAATGCGATTGCCCGGAATGGAGTTACCGTTTGCCCGCAACTAAAAATTCCACACTTACCCTTTCATGAAAGAAAAGGAAATCCTCAGTAATTACCTGCCCGAAAAGGTAGTGGACCAGGTTTATAACTGGATTATCGAACATGGGATTCATTTCAAAATATCAAAAAGCAGACATACAAAACTTGGCGACTACCGTCCGCCGGTAAGGCATCCTAATCACCGGATAACTATAAACCACGACCTGAACGAATACGCCTTTTTAATCACCTTCGTTCATGAACTTGCTCACCTGAAGGTGTATGAGAAATTCAAAACCTCTGTTTCGCCTCATGGTAAAGAATGGAAAAATGAATACAGAAGCCTCATGAATGGATTTCTTGATGGTGGTATCTTCCCGGATGACCTGAAAGCCGTATTGTCATCATCGATAGTGAACTCAAAAGCCTCAAGCACCTCAGATATTAAGTTGAGCCGCATATTAAAAAAGTATGATGATCATTCTTCAGGAATGTATTTGGAGGAACTGGAAACAGGGATGGTTTTTGTTACCGGTAATGGCCGTCAGTTTCGGAAGGGGGAGAAGATTAGAACAAGATTTAAATGCCTGAATTTGCAAAACAACAGGACCTACCTTTTCCATCCCCTGAGCCCGGTCACACCTGTCACTTAAAACAGTCAGATCGTTATATTTCAATCGTTTTCGGAATCATTCTGTTTGCTATCTTTGCACCCTCATTTTTTAACGTAACCCGATGGACAATATCAAAAATAATTACTGTGTAATCATGGCAGGAGGTGTGGGTACACGTTTCTGGCCAATGAGCAAAACTTCCAGGCCAAAACAATTCATCGATGTGCTTGGAATAGGGAAAACACTTATCCAGATGACCTTTGAGAGGTTTACGAATATTTGTCCTCCTGAGAACATCCTGGTTGTTACCAATGAAATTTATAAGGATCTGGTTTTAGAGCAGCTTCCATTGATGAAGGAGAACCAGGTGCTGTGCGAAACTGCCCGCCGCAACACTGCCCCCTGTGTGGCCTATGCGAATTACAAAATAAAAGAAGAAAACGAAAACGCTTTAGTGATTGTCGCTCCATCCGATCATATTATTCTTAAAGAAGATGAGTTTGTAGCTAACGTCAAAACAGCCCTTAAGGCGGTAAAAGAGAATAACTGGCTGCTTACATTGGGTATCAAACCTAGCCGGCCGGATACAGGTTATGGATACATTCAGTTCATCGATAAAAAAGTATATTCCGATGATCACCTGAAAAAGGTCAAAACCTTTACTGAGAAGCCGAATCTCGAAATAGCAAAATCATTCCTTGAAAGCGGCGACTTTCTCTGGAATTCGGGGATCTTCATCTGGTCGCTTAAAAGCATCATGGGAGCTTTTGAACAGCATCTTGATGATGTTGACAGCTTATTTAAAAAGGGAACAGGTATTTACAATACCGATGCTGAAGAAGATTTTATCGGCAAAACCTATGCTGTTTGCCGAAACATCTCCATTGACTATGGAATCATGGAAAAGGCTAAAAACGTGTATGTGCTTGCCGTGGATTTTGGATGGTCTGATCTTGGTACATGGGGCTCGTTATACAGCATCAGGAATAAAGACAAAAATGAAAATGCCATCGTTGGTGACAACGTTATGCTTTATGACACCAAAAATTGCATCGTCAATGTGCCCGATGGGAAACTCGTTGTGCTGCAAGGTCTGGACGACTATATCCTGGTTGAAGAAGACAACACTCTGCTTGTTTGCCGTAAAGATGACGAACAGCAAATCAGGCAGTTTGTTAATGATGTAAAAGTAGAAAAAGGAGAAAAATTTGTTTAATAATCACAGACATTTAAAACTAAGTTGAAATAGAGATGAAAAAATTATTCGTAATCATTTTCGCCCTGATTTTGGGATTAAATATCAACTCACGGGCCGATGAGGGAATGTGGATTCCTATGCTTATTGAAAAGAACATTGTAGAGATGCAAAAAATGGGTCTTAAGCTCAGCGCTGAAGATATTTACAGTGTGAACCAATCAAGTCTCAAGGATGCCATTGTCATTTTCGGTGGAGGTTGTACCGGTGAAATCATATCGCCTGAAGGACTGCTGCTGACAAACCACCATTGCGGTTATGGTTCTATCCAGAAAGTAAGCACCGAAGTGAATAACTACTTGAGTGACGGTTTTTGGGCCACCAATAAAGCAGAAGAAATCCCTATTGATGGACTGAAAGTTAAGTTTATGGTTAGAATGGAGTCTGTTACCAAAGACGTGATGAATGGAATGACATCTGACCTCAGCGAAGAAGAGAAAAAAGAAATCATGTCGGATAACGTAAAAGGAGTAGTGGAGGGGGCAACCAAAAATACTCATTATGATGCTATCGTTGAATCTTTCTACGGGGGAAACGAGTATTACCTGATTGTTTACGAAACCTTCACCGATATCCGCCTTGCGGGAACTCCTCCTGAAAGCATTGGAAAATTCGGTGCCGATACTGACAACTGGATGTGGCCCCGTCATACCGGCGACTTTTCCATGTTCCGTGTTTACACAGATACTGATGGAAAGCCAGCCAAATACAATGAAAATAATATCCCCCTGAAACCCAAGCATTTTCTCCCTGTTTCAATTGCAGGGGTTGAGCAAGGTGATTTTTCAATGATCTTAGGCAATCCGGGAGGCACACAGCGTTACCTCTCCTCTTTTGGTGTTGACCTTGCTGTAAATGAATCAAACATGACCATCGTAAAGATCCGTGAGGAAAAACTGCGTATCATGAAAGAAGGCATGGAAGCTGACGATGGAGTAAGGCTTCAGTACGCTTCCAAATATGCGCGCACAGCGAATTACTGGAAATATTTCATCGGGCAAACCAAAGGTCTGAAAAAACTTAAAGTAGCCGATAGAAAACGACAGGAAGAAGCGGATTTCACCAATTGGCTGAATAAAAATCCAACTGCCGGTGATAAATACGGTAAGGCCCTGACAATGATTGAAGAGGCATACGAAGTTCTCGAACAATACAATCTGCAGAAATGGTACCTCAGAGAAAGTGTTTTTCGGGGTCCTGAGATCTTGCTTTATGCAAACTCTTTAAATAAGCTGAATAAAATGCTGGCTGATAAAGAAGCCAGACCTGAAGATATCCGGAAACAGGTCGAGAGATTACAGGGTGGTGTTGAGAAACGCTTTAAGGATTACAACCAGGACATTGACAGGAATATGCTTGCTTCCATGATGCAGATGTTCAATGAAAATGTTCCGATAGATCAACAGCCGGTCTACCTGCTGGAAATAAGTGATAAATACAAAGACGATTTCAATGCATATGCGGAGCATGTGTTTGAAAAATCGATGTTCGGATCTGCAAGTAAGGTAAGTAGTTTCCTGGAAAACCCCAAAGGCAAAACCCTTGCCAAAGACCCGGCTTTTCTTCTTGTTCGCTCCTTCGTTGATATTTATAAGAAGATGCAGGGCGAAATGAAGGACGCCCAGAAACAACTTAAAGAAGGCGAGAAGCTTTTTATCGCCGGTATTCTTAAAATGCAGCCCGACAAGAATTTCTATCCGGATGCCAATTTCACCATGCGTTTGACTTACGGTACAGTGAATGGCTATTTCCCTGCCGATGCTGTATATTACGAGTACTACACAACAATGGATGGCATCATGCAGAAAGAAGATCCTAATAATTGGGAGTTTATTGTACCGGAAAAACTGAAGGAACTTTACGATGCCAAAGATTTTGGTCCTTATGCAATGGATGCAGGCATGCCGGTTTGTTTCCTGACCAACCACGACATTACCGGAGGTAATTCCGGCAGTCCCGTGATCAATGGGAATGGTGAGTTGGTTGGGCTGGCCTTCGATGGCAACTGGGAAGCCATGAGTGGCGACATTGCGTTTGAACCGGAATTGCAGCGAACCATCAATGTGGATATTCGCTATGTGCTGTTCATCATCGACAAATATGCAGGTGCAACCAACTTGATAGATGAAATGACCATCATTAAAGAGAAGCCTGAGATGAAAAAGACACCGGCTAACGCTCCGGCACTCGACCAGGCCTCGAAAGAATAATCCGGATAAGATCAGGGATCATTGATGGTATCGGTATAAATGCATATCCGAAAATCATCGATGATCACGGGAACATCACTGTTGTTCCATAAATAAACTTTCAGAGCACCTCCCCTGTGTGATCCATAACTCAATTCTGCCATTTTAAAGGCGTATTTCCATTCATCATCGGAAACAGGATCGAGGGGAAATGATTTCCAGAAATCTTCATCGGTTCCCTGTATTGACATAACCAATGATGCACCTTTTGCTGATGTTTCCTTAAATCGATAGCTCAGACCGGCTTCAATCGTTAACTGCTTTGATTCTTGATTGAGTAACGAATCGGTGGAAATTGAAAATGAGGAAGAATAGCCTTTTGACTTAATTTCTTCAGCCGGATTATCTGATTCAGGAAATATCCTCTGCTGCGGTTTTATTGCCCAACCGGGTGATTTGGTTTGATAATCCAATAATGATTGAAATATCACCTGGCGATTCGTATGTTCCGGATACCAGAAAAAATCAGGTGCTGCCGGACCGGGTTTCATTTTTATCAGCTCCCAACTTAAACTGAAATCATCGGTTACCATCGCTTGATTCGTACACCTGATGCGGATTTTCTTAACTTTCGCGATAGTTCCAGTTGATGGATCTTTAATAAGGGGATTTACCCATAATCCATCAACAGCAGTAGACGACAGAAACCTGTATGTCAGAATCCTGCCGTCAAAAAGCCGGTAATCGATATAAAAAGCTTCATCCTTATACATAAACGTTTTGAGTGTTCCCAACAGGTTTTTACGTACTCCGATCTTTGCCCTGATAAGATTATTTTCCTGCTCAGGCACTGCTATCCATTCGTTCCACCGTCCTGCTTCTGCCTCCAGTGTTTCAGAATGTACAGCATCAGATTCCTGATTAAGCTTTTCAAATAAAAGGAAGCTGTCATTTTTATGCCGGATTTTATAATACCTGAGTAAATTGCTGATGACCAGCGGTTCGTCATTCAAAATGTAACGGCCATCAATCGAACCCAAATTTCCGCCCCATTTGTCCTTCTTCAAATGAAACAAGACGAAATCAGGAGATTCGTCTCCCTTAAAATGCGAAGCGCTTTTACCTGATAACCAAGAGGATGTTGAGGCCCCCAGTTCCAGCGTTTTTCTGGGAATCCAATTCAGTTGATTTGCTGCCGCATAAGATAAATCCCATGGATAAATATCGATTGTTCGATTACCGATAACAGCTCTAGTTTCCATATCAAGCTTGTTCTTACTTACTTTACTTTCAGAAATTGAATGGTACTCAGTATTGAATTCGCTGTAATTGATAACCGCCTCATTGAAGTTATTGTATCCGGCAAGATTAACTCTATAACTATGGCTGCCGGGAAGGTTATTCATGTTGACATAAAACAAAAAGAGAGTAAGGAAAGGAAAAACAATTACCCATAAGTTTCGTTTTTTTGTGTTCGCCAGAATGATTGCCCAAAACACTACCAGAAAACTTATCATAGCCGAATAATGAAAGAAGTCCTCCCTTCCCATGGCCAACTTCCAGGTAGCGAAAAATGGCAGCAACAACAGCAGCCATGCCCTTCGTGATCCTTTATCTTTTGATAAAAAAGGGAAAGAAAGCAACAGGATTATAAAGCATGAGAGTAACCACCAGTTGTTTTCTGGAAAAAGAGCCAATCCTGAAGAATAGCCTCCTGCCAGGTGAGTGGTCCCTATCATGAAACTGAAAAAAGATATCACTCCTTTTTGTACGGTGATGCCTATCACCAATAACACACCAACTGTTATGATGAGTTGTGTAAGAAAGTTTTTTAAAGCAGGCCTCTCAAGAACCACATAGAGAAAATAGTATGAAAAGAATATGGAATAGGCCGTTATGCCAATAGATGATTTGACCATGAGCCCGAAGGCGGCAAGCAGGTTTGCGATTATAAAATATGCATGGTTCCGGTCATTTTGCAGGTGAAGCAGCAATGCAATTACCACAGAGCCAATGATCGTTAGATCGAACCCGGCAAAATAACTGACAGTGAGCGTCAGCAGCAAGCTGAGCGGGTCATACCTTTTTCTTGTAACAGCAAATAACCTGAGCAATAAAAAGATAAATGTAAGTTTAAAGATGGAGAAAAATAATAAGGCATACGCCAGATTATTGTCAAATGCTGCAGAATATTTTAAGAATCCCAAAGGCCCAATCGGGTAGATCAGTTGTGTTAGCGCATCGTAATCATTGCTGAATAAGTGATTCAGCGCCCATACATAGGATGGGTCAAGACCGGTCCCGTAAGATGGCTCATACTTTGGAAAAGTGAGCAGGAAGATGATCAGGCCAAAAACCAGGTAATAAACTACCTGTTTTATTTTTGAGTTGGTTTCCATAAAGGACAGTAAACAAAGATAGGAATATTGAATAACGGGCTGGTTTGGTCTCCTGCTATCCCCGGTAAGATTTACAGAATATAATTAGGTTACTTTTGCAACCACCTTAATGAAGTGATTGTCTTGCAATAAAACATTCATTATTCAGTTTTACAAGAAATTAATCCCGGATTTTCAAATGATTAAAAGAAGTCCTTTTGTATATTTTCTACTTTTTTGTTCTCTTCTGCTCACAAATTACTCTTTCAGTCAAAGTATACCAATCGGCGACTGGAGAACTCATCTTCCTTACGACAAGGTGATTGATGTTGCTGTTGCAGGAGATTTGGTTTTTGCTGCTACGGAATACAGCATGTTTACCTACAACACGATGGATAACAGTATCAATCGATTCGACAAAGTAACCGGTCTGAGCGATGTTGGAATTAGCAAGATCGGATACAGCGCCGATCAGGATGCCCTGCTGGTAGCCTATGCCAACACAAATCTCGACCTGGTCTATTCAGATGGTACCATCGTCAATATTTCTGACATTAAGGATAAGGACATCCTGGGCAAAAAAACTATTAACAACATCACCTTCAAGGATAATTACGCGTATTTATCCTGTGGGTTCGGTATCGTGGTACTTGACCTGGAAAGGGAGGAAATACATGACACCTATTACATCGGACCCAATGGCGATGCCATCGATGTGCTTGATTTAACTTTCAACTCTGTGTATTTTTATGCAGCCACCGAGGCGGGTATTTATTATGCCGATGTAAATGCAACCAACCTTGCTGACTTTAACCAGTGGCACAAAGACCTGCTTGTCCCACATCCCGACCTGGCCTATAATTTCATTGAAAGTTTTAATGAAAAGATCTATGCCAATTATTACAGTGGTGAATTTGATGATGACACAGTTTTCATGTTTGACGGTTCATCATGGGATTATTTTGACAAAGAAAATACTGCAAGACATTACCAGTTGCTTACTACCAGTGATGATTTTTACCTGGTCACCAGATATCATGTAGCGACCTATGACGAGGTCGGAAACAAAAAAACCACTATTTGGTCCATTGGTGGGGAAAGTTATGAACCCCTGGCAATTGACAGGGGAAATAATGAATTCCTTTGGATAGGCTCTACAAGACGTGGGTTGATCAAAAACTGGAACACCTTTGAAGGAGAAGATATCAAACCAAACGGGCCTCCGACCAAAAATGTATTTGACCTTGATGCTGCCGGTAAACAGGTGTGGGTAGTGGCCGGAGGAAGACAGGGAGACTGGTCTAAGCTGTTTATAACGGATGGAGTATTTTCATTTATTGAAGAAACCTGGGATTTTCACAACCGCAGAAATACTGAAGCATTAGATACAGTATCCGACATGGTCAATGTAAAAATTGATCCGACAAACAACAGCATAGTTTATGCGGGGACATGGGATCATGGACTTTTGAGGTTTGACAATAATGAGCTCACTGAAATCTATACTGATGCCAACAGCAGCCTGGGGAGATGGATAGGTAATCCGAAAAAAATACTGGTAAGTGGTATTGATTTTGACAACCAGAACAACCTTTGGGTAGCCAACACCAGTACAGCAGATTTGCTCTCGGTGAAAAAAACCGATGGAAAGTGGAGATCATACAACCTGGGTGGCGGGCTGAGTGGTATTGATGTGGGAGAACTGATGGTGGATAATTACAACCAGAAATGGATGATGAAACGCTCGGATGGATTCATCATCGTTTTCAATGATAACAATACCATTGACGATCCGACCGATGACCAGGCAAAAGTCCTGAGCTCGGCCACTGGAAACGGAGCCATTCCTGGCAGCAAGGTTTATACTTTTTCATCTGACCTTGATGGGGAAGTATGGGTTGGTTCGGATAAGGGAATCAGCGTATTTTATTCCCCCGACCGCATTTTTGAAGCAGGGGCTAACTTTGATGCTCAACAGATTCTTGTTCCCCGTAATGACGGATCAGGGCTGGCGGATATTCTTCTCGAAACAGAAGTAGTGACAGCTATCGCGATAGATGGCGCCAACCGGAAATGGATCGGAACAGAAAGAGCAGGGGTCTTTTATCTTTCTGAAGATGGACTTGAGCAATTTGCCCATTTTACCGAAACCAACAGTCCCCTATTGTCAGATAACATCACCGATATCGCCATTAAGGCGGATGGTGAGGTCTTTATTGGTACTGCCAAAGGAATTATTTCTTACCGTGGAACAGCTACAGATCCTGACAATCCGGATTCAAAAATTTACGCATTTCCAAACCCTGTGCGTGAGAACTACACCGGTTTAATAGCTATTAAGGGTGTAGCAAATAATTCATCTGTAAAGATAACGGATACCTATGGTAACCTTGTTTATGAAACCCGTTCTGAAGGAAGCCAGGCCATCTGGGATGGATACAACTTTGACGGAAGAAGGGCTGCCACAGGAGTCTATCTTGTATTTGTTACTAACGAGGAAGGATCGGAGAAGATGGTAACGAAAATCCTGGTCATTCGTTAGCGGATGATAGCATGATAAAAGCTGATGCTTAGCAAAACAAGAGGTATTGTTTTACAACATTTCAAGTATTCCGAATCGAGCATCATTGCAAAGGTTTTTACTGAGGAGTACGGACTGCAATCGTATATCGTTAAAGGAATCAGGAGTAAAAAGTCTAAAGTCAGGCTTGCACTTTTCCAGCCACTTACACTTCTCGAACTCGTTGTTTACCACAGGGAATCACAATCGTTGCACCACCTGAAGGAAACAAGTGTGGCATTTCCGTACCAGCATATTCCGGAAGATGTAACCAAAAGATCCCTTCTGCTTTTCCTTAACGAGATCCTGATTAAATCCCTTCGTGAAGAATCACCGGACAAAGCATTGTTCAACTGGTTGTTCAATGCATTAACCTGGCTGGATCTTACAGACAAAAAAGTGATGAACTTTCACCTTCTGCTGATGATACAGATGAGCAGATTCCTTGGATTTTATCCTAAAAAATCACTGCAAACACCTTCATCAGTATTTGATTTACAGGAAGGCCAGCTTACCGATGCCGCACCGGAACATCCAAATTACCTTTCAGGCAGGATTGTTCAGCAGGTTGAAGAATTGCTGAGCTGCCCTTTCGAAGAAATAGAATCATTAACAATAAGCAGGAAAGAGAGACAGGAATTGCTCGATGCGCTTATCATTTATTACCGACTGCATATGCCGGGGTTTGGTGAGGTAAAATCTGTGGAAGTGCTAAAAACCATTCTCGATTAAACCTCGATACCGGCAGGATAAAATATTTCCATGCCAAATATTTCCCCGAATGATTCAAGAAGGTGATTGTGCACCTCGTCCATACTGATATCTTTACCCACTTCCTTTCGAATAGAAGTTACCCCTTTCCCTTGAATGCCGCAGGGAACGATATAATCAAAATAATCAAGGTTAGTATTCACATTCAGCGCAAATCCATGCATGCTAACCCAGTGACTGGTCCTTACTCCTATTGCACAGATTTTTCTTGCTTTAGAAGGATTATCCGTATCAAGCCATACACCTGTCGCACCTTCAGATCTGTTTGCATCGATACCAAAACGGCCAAGTGTTTTAATGATGACCTCCTCAAGTTTATAGATGTAGCTTTTTATTGAAAGATCGAAATTATCGAGATCGAGTATCGGATAACCGACAACCTGGCCCGGGCCATGATAGGTGATGTCGCCACCCCTGTTGATCCTGAAGAATGATGCCCCTTTACTTTTCAGAAATTCTTCGTTGATGAGCAAATTTGATTCTTTCCCACTCTTGCCAAGTGTGTACACATGAGGATGCTCGCAGAACAGTA
This sequence comes from Chlorobiota bacterium, assembly GCA_030618545.1. Taxonomy (GTDB): domain Bacteria; phylum Bacteroidota; class Bacteroidia; order Bacteroidales; family F082; genus JAADID01. The sequence goes on along the minus strand of JAUXDH010000072.1, from coordinate 182 downwards.
GAAAGTTTGGAGTTGGTAAGGGATTATCAGATTGTCTGTTTTCCTGTTTGGCATCAACCACTTCTTTGAAAAGTCTTTCCTGGTAGTCCCAGGCCTGCTGATACGCTATCGATTCAAGGTTCTGGAATTGAACGAGCTTATTCATTGTAAGGTTTATAATTTTCTGCGGCATTATAAACCAC
>JAUXDH010000007.1 GCA_030618545.1 Chlorobiota bacterium | reverse complement strand
ATTTTGACAAAAGAATTAATAATAGATTCCAATTCTACCGAAGTCAATATTGCCCTTCTTGAAGAAAAGTTTTTGGTTGAATTACATAAGGAGAAGCATAACCAGAGTTTTGCAGTAGGAGATGTATATCTTGGCAAGGTTAAAAAAATCATGCCCGGGCTCAATGCAGCTTTTGTAAATGTTGGTTATGAAAAGGATGCTTTTTTGCATTACCTTGACCTTGGTCCGCAAATTCGATCATTGAACAAGTATACTCGGCTTGCCATTCAAAGCAGGTTGAATATGATCAATATCGACAAGTTCAAACCGGAAAAAGACATTGAAAAAACAGGCAAGATAACCCAGGTTCTTACTACAGGTCAGCAAATTATTTTGCAGATCGCTAAGGAACCAATTTCCACTAAAGGTCCAAGGATCACCACTGAGGTTTCCTTCCCCGGAAGGTATATTGTCTTACTTCCCTTCTCTAACAAGATTTCTATTTCCCAGAAAATTAAAAGCAAAGAAGAAAGAAACAGGCTGAAAAGACTCATACTGAGTATTAAGCCTAATAACTTCGGTGTAATCATCCGAACGGTAGCTGAGAATAAAAAAGTGGCCGAATTGGATTCTGACCTGAGAAACCTGCTCAGCAAATGGGATAAGATCATTGCAAAATTACCCAACCTAAGTGCACCGCACAAGGTTTTAAGCGAACTGGATCGTACCTCCGCAATATTAAGGGATAACCTTAACGAATCATTCAACAGCATTTACACAAATGATCCGGTAATTTACGAAGAAGCCAAAAGCATGATCGGGAATATATCTCCCGATAAAAAAGACATTGTTAAACGTTACAGGGGCCGAACCCCGATATTCGATTATTTCGGTATCGATAAACAGGTGAAAAACTCTTTCGGCAAAACCGTAACGATAAAAAGTGGCGTCTACATTATCATTGAACACACTGAGGCTATGCATGTGATTGACATCAACAGCGGCCATCGTGTGAACAAGGAAAACTCGCAGGAAGAAAATGCGAAGACTGTCAATATCGAATCAGCCGCTGAAGTGGCCCGGCAACTGCGCTTACGGGATATGGGTGGAATCATCGTTATTGATTTTATCGACATGCATGAATCCAAGAACCGAAAGGCCCTCTATCAGAAACTGAAAGAGGAAATGGCGAAAGACAGCGCCAAGCATACTATTTTGCCGCCAAGTAAGTTCGGTCTTGTGCAAATAACCAGACAAAGGGTAAGACCCGAAATGGCTGTAACCGTACTGGAACAGTGCCCTGCATGCAGTGGAACCGGTGAGATCAAGTCAAGTATCATGCTGATAGATGATATTGAAAACAACCTCAATTATCTTATCCAGGAACAGAATGAAAAACACCTGAGTTTAAGTGTACATCCGTATATCGCTGCATTTCTTACTAAAGGAATCAACTCGGTTCAGATGAAATGGTTTATTAAATATAAACGTTGGATAAAAATCCATCCTACGAAGAATTTCCATCTGATGAAATACAAGTTTTACAATAAAACCGGGGATGAGATAAAAAACTAGCCACAAACAAAGTATAAAAGCAGTAGAACAATTTCAGAACTACTTATACCATTTTTATTTCATAATGTGCTAAAAAATAAGGCGGGGTCATTAGTCATTGGTCATTGGATAATTAGTCATTAGTATTGGTCCATGGACTCCTTCTGGTCATATAGGCAGGCCTGCCGACTACCATCTTTGGCACTGTCTTGGATCTTGGCTCTTGACTCTTGCGTCTCAGGTCTTCTGTCTCAAGTCTCCTAGCTCATTTTTATATTAACCTGGTATTATATGATTATTAGTGGTTGTCCTGTGTCAGAAATGATTGCTTTCTACGGAACAAACCCGTATCTGTCGGGATGGATGCTCATCACCGGAATTCCGGCATGATTTACCATCTGGGCTGCAAAGGGTCCCAACCATAGATTGGAAGTGGTGGTTTCCTGTTCGGTCATAATAGAGATCAGGTTGGCATCCACTTTATCCGCATATTCTAAGGTTGCCTCGGTGATGTTATCAACTTCAAGAAACACAACTTTAAACCTCACATTGTTTTCCTTAAAATAATCTTCGGCCTGAGCAACATAGGTGCGAATACGGTACCTCAGGTCATCAAGTTTTGATGTGAACATTCCAAGCACATGAACTTCTGAATCAAAATAACTGGCAAGAAGCGCCGTCATCGGTAATTTCTGACGGGTAACTTTTGTGCTGTCAAATGGCATAACGATGGTTTTTAAATCTTTTCCCACATCAATTCCACCCCTTATGGTAATGATGGGTTTACGGCAGGCCGAAACCATTCTGTTCGCATTGCTTCCAATCCAGAATTCTTCAAATCCGGATGAACCATGGGTGCCAATTACGATTAGAAATGCATTCTCCTCCTCGGCTACTGCACATATTTCTTTGTAAACCTTTCCCTTTCGTATCACATAGTTGAGGGGTTGTCCCCACAATTTATCCTTATGGGATGCAACGAGATCCTCGAACCTGGTGGCAACTTCCGCGGTTAATTGTTTTGGCTCAACAGAGAAAATCTCTTTGGAATAATCGAGATGGTTTACCCAAACCATCGTGATAGCTGCTTTGGCTTTCTGCGCTATGGTAATAGCGTGCTCAAATCCGTTAATTGAACATTCTGAAAAATCGATGCCGACTACTATTTTCTTACTCATAATGATTTGTTTATTGGTATTTTGGTATAATTGGTAAATTGATTTTTTCTTTAATCACCCAGGCATTTGGGTATTTGCGGGTGATCCGCTGCAAAAACTGCCCGGCTTCGAGCCTAGTCCTGAAATCACCTGCCCTAACCCGGTAATAAGGTTCAGCAAAAGTGATATAGGCGGGAACATCATCATACTTCTCTTCAAACTTCATTTTTATTTCTTCGGCCCTGTCAAGCGCTTCATTTCCCGATCCCATAAAAATATGGATGCGAAAACCATCCATCACAGGAAAGGCTTCATTATACGCTATATGTAATTGTATGAGATTGTCAATTCCAGGATCTGCATGGACAATTAACACACCTTCATTGTTTTCCTGGGCCAGTGTCATCCCAGTCCAAACGATAAGCATTATGCCAATTAATATTGATCTTTTGAAGGTATGTCTCATCCAATCATTTTTATTAAAAATCTTTCGCCTTTAAACTCATTATCGGGATCATAGAATTATTGATCAACTGCTGGGCATAAGGTCCCAGGAACTTATTTGCTGTAGTAGTTCCCTGGTCCGTCATGATCGTGAGCAAGTCAATGTTATGTTTCTCGGTATATTTAAGTATCGCGGCTGCCACATTATTTGCTTCCAGTTTTTCAAAAACGTATTTTACGCTTTTTTCTTTTAAACAAACTTCAGCTTCTGCAGCAATTTTGTCAATTCGCTTACGAATTACATTCAGTGGGGTATTGTAAATGATCAGCAAATGTATTTTCGCATTAAACATTATGGACAGGTCACAGGTATAAGGAAGTTTCTGCTTGGTTTCCAAAGAACTGTCGATAGGCAGAAGTATGTTGTTAATGCCTTCACTGATTTCATAATCCCTGCGAACAGTAACAACCGGACAGGGCGCCTGAGTAACAATCCGGTATGCATTGCTGCCGATCCAATATTGTTCATACCCTGAAACACCGTGCGTACCGGTAAAAATCAGGTCGGCATCAACGTGCCTTGCAGCTTTTGTTATTTCCTGGTAAACTCTCCCCTTTCTAAATAATACCTTGATCTTACGGCCTTCCAATTGGGGCTGATATTTTTCTATCAGCGATTTCATGTATGATTTCTTTTCCCTGCGTAAATCACCTTCAATGGTATCGGTAACGCTTTCGTCTGACATGGTGTTATCCACCCAGATAAGGTGAATTCCGGCATCCATCTTACCGGCAAAAAGGAGGGCGTATTCTAAAGCATGTTCTGCATTCTTCGAGAAATCGATGGCGACTAGAATGTTTTTCATGACTATTGTGTTTGTAGGTATTTGATTTTCAATTGAAAACATCAACAACCCAGACAATTCGGCCTGATTTTGTAGCTAATATAATGGTTTTTTCAATACATAAACTGTACAAAAAATACAAAAAGACAAGGAAATCTGTAACGACAAAATCGCTTCTCAAAAAATGTATAACTAATTGTTACTTTTGTTGAGGTAAGTAAAAACGGATGAACGAAAACTTTGATGCCACCGGTGATCATCTTAGCAAAACTGAGATGGAAATGGAGAGAGTCCTCAGGCCCTCCCGATTCGATAGCTTTGCCGGGCAACCAAATGTAGTAAATAACCTCAGGGTGTTTGTGGAAGCAGCCAGGCAAAGAGGTGATGCACTGGATCATGTGCTCCTGCATGGTCCTCCCGGACTTGGAAAAACAACCCTATCCTATATTATCTCCAATGAACTTGGTGCTAACATTATCACGTCTTCCGGGCCTGTGCTTGACAAGCCCGGGGACCTGGCAGGGCTGTTAACAAATCTGAGCGAAAATGATGTACTTTTTATCGATGAAATACATCGGCTGAGTCCTGTTGTGGAAGAGTATCTTTACTCAGCTATGGAAGACTTCAGGATCGATATCATGATAGAGACAGGACCCAATGCAAGATCGGTTCAAATAAATCTGAGCCCGTTTACACTTATCGGGGCAACTACCAGGTCAGGATTGCTTACTGCACCGCTAAGGTCACGTTTTGGCATCAATTCGCGACTGTCTTATTACAATACACCTATCCTGGCAGGCATCATCAAAAGATCTGCTTCTATACTAAAGGTGGACATTGAGGATAATGCGGCTATGGAGGTTGCCAGAAGGAGTCGTGGGACTCCAAGAATAGCAAATCTCCTGCTCAGAAGGGTAAGGGATTTTGCACAGATCAAAGGCAATGGGGACATCGACATGGACATTTCTTTGCATTCTCTGGAAGCTCTTCACGTCGACAAAAACGGGCTTGACGAAATGGATAACCGAATTCTGACGACCATCATCGATAAGTTTAAAGGAGGGCCCGTAGGTATAACAACTATTGCCACCGCGGTCGCCGAAGAGGCTGGTACAATTGAAGAAGTTTATGAACCCTTCCTGATCCAGGAAGGTTACCTGATGCGCACACCGCGTGGAAGGGAGGCTACAGAACTTGCTTACAAGCACCTTGGCAAAATAAAAAAAACGGATCAGGGAAAACTGTTTTAACTCGTATTTTCATTTTACTGCGATGGTCATCTCAACACTGCAACGGTCGAAGTATTCCCAATTGATCAAAACTGAAGCAAAACGTTTGGGGTTTTACAAAAGTGGTATTTCAAAAACAGCGCATTTACCAGATGATGAAGAAAGGATTGAGGCCTGGCTGGCAGCAGGCCTGCATGGCGAAATGTCGTGGCTCGAAAGGAACAAAGAAAAGAGATACAATCCGGCAAAACTTGTTGATGGAGCAAAGTCCATTATAACCGTAATCTACAACTACACTCCAAAAGAAAAGCTCTCAGGCAGGAACAATTACAAGCTTTCCAATTATACTTACGGATCAGATTACCATGAAGTAGTAAAAAATAAATTGTATTCGCTGCTGGAGCATATCGAGAGGGAAACAGGAAAACGTGACGCCCGTGTATGTGTGGACTCTGCTCCCGTTCTTGACCGTGCATGGGCACATAAAAGCGGACTTGGTTTTATTGGTAAGAACACCCTGCTGATCAATAGAAATGGAGGATCATATTTCTTTATCGGGCATATCATACTTGACCTTGAACTTGAATATGAATCCGATCATCCTGAAAAGAATTTTTGTGGGAGCTGCACCCTTTGTATCAAAGCCTGTCCAACAAAAGCACTGGAACCTTTTAGGTTAGATGCCCGGAAATGTATTTCTTATCTGACTATTGAACACCGGAGTGAAATCCCTGAAGAGTTTAAAAGTCAATTTGAAGACTGGATTTTTGGTTGCGACATTTGCCAGGAAGTTTGCCCGTGGAACCGGGATGCTGAACCGCATAATGAAAAGCTGTTTGAATTATCTGATGAACTCAAGTCAATGGATAAAACTGAGTGGGAGAATCTAAATCAGGGAGAATTCATCAGGCTGTTCAACAATAGCGCTGTCCGCAGAACCACTTTTCAGAAACTGAAAAGAAATATCAGATATTTAGAGGAATAAGCTACATTTGAATTTGAAAGATTGAAAAGCATGTTAAAAAAGTTTGGTTTCTGGATTTCCATCTCTTTCCTTATGTTAGCCGTTATCAGTTTCATCCTGTTCCTGACTGTTAAGAAAAAGGATTTCTATGCTGATGAAGTCATCGAACAGGTTTCAGATTTATTCAAAAAAGACTTAAAATCTTTCCTCAAGACTGTTGAAGGCTCCGTTGATACAATCCAAAAAAACGCCCGCTCGGTTGATGTGGACATGATAAATAAGGATAGACTCAACAATTACTTTTCCGGCCTGATTGACAGCGAGCCTTACCTGAAAGGTGTTGTTGTATTGGGAGAAAATATGAATTTCTTCATTTATAAGGATGAGAACAGTTGGGTGACCACCCACAACAGTATAACAGATAGCCTGCTTCAATGGAGCAGGTTAAACACTAAGCTTGAAGAAATTGGAGGATGGATGGACACCTATAATTCGTTCATGTACCCGGAGGATTTTGAAACAATTAAGAACATTGTACTAAGTGAAGGCGAGCACGTTTGGAGAACTGCCAACAGCAATGTGGATATCAACAGGGATTTGATTTTCAATATTTTTAGGTTGGGCATTACAGGCAGCGATGATCTTGTGGCATTTATGTACAGAACAGGCGAACTGGACGAAAGGTTTAGAAATGTGTTGAGCTTTGAAAATCCGCTGGTTTCTATTCTAACCACCAGAGATTCGATAGTTACCCCCATGCGGACTGATGATACTGCAAAAATCGCTGTGTATGACCAACTAACAACAGAAGTGAAAAGTGTTTTTAACAACTGGATGACAATGAATCCCGATTCTGCCTTTACTTACTCAATTGCCACGCTCAATACAGAATTTTGGTTAAGGATAGATACCCTGACTCCAACACTTGGCGCCCGCGGCTTCGGGGTTACCATTTCAAAAAATGACCTTATTGCGAAAAAAAGGAAAGTTGATGAGGCTTACCTCTACCTGGCTATACTCCTCCTGATATTTGCTGTGGCTGCGTTCCTTCCGCTATATCGAAAAAAACAAAAGAAAAAATCAGTACCAATAAGTAAATTGAAGTCTCTTTCAGATGATGAAATATTAAGCATGATCAATAAAGGTGAGAGTGAACTCGTGGAGTTTAAGTCATCACTCCGATGGGATTTCCGGGAAGAAAAAGTAAACAAAATATTAGAGGACGTCATACTTAAAAGCATTTCCGCCTTTGCAAATGCCAAAGGCGGAACACTGTTTATTGGAGTTACCGATGAACAAAAAATCATTGGCCTTGAACACGATTTTAAAACGTTAAAGAAGCAAGATGTGGATTATTTTGAGTTGCATCTTCGCAAACTTATCAATAACGAGTTTAGTTTAAGGTTTTCCAACAAGTATATCCTGATGGAGTTTTTGGAAATAGAATCAAAAATAATCTGTGTGATATATCTCTCTGCCGGTGATTCCCCACTGTATTTAAAAATAAAAAACAAACAAGGTCATGAAGTGGAGAGGTTTTTTGTACGGTCAGGAAATGCCTCCCAGGAAATCACCTCCCTGAAAGAGATCAACGAATATATTAAAAGCAGATTCAAGATTGAATGATTTCAGAGGCTTTGAAGATGCAATTCAACATATCCTTCTATATTTGCTTTTTCCCTAAATCCTGCTTATGAATTGGTTGATTTTCTGGATCGTCGCTTACCTCATTCTCATTGTTATTCTATCACTACGCCACATCAAAACATCAGATCTTGAACAGTATCTGGTAAACAACAGGCGCACCAAAACCCTGCCCTTAGTGTTTACGGTACTGGCAACCTTTGTCGGAGGGGGAACTTCCATCGGGTTAATGGCCATGGGTTACGAATCGGGCTTTGCGGCGGTAGGCATTGGAATCGCTTACGTTATCGGGTTTGGCATTATGTCTTTTTTTGCCGGAAAGATCAGGACTTACGGAGCCACTCATAAGATTTACAGCTTTCCGCATTTTTTGAACCACAAATACACAACTAAGGAAAACCCTCAATTTGCCAAAATTTTCTCAGCTACGGTAAGCGGGGTTAATATTTTCATATTTTTCTTTTTATTGGCAGCGCAGTTTGTGGCTATGGCCAGTCTGCTAAAATTCTCCTTTGATTTGAATTACCTCACAGCGGCTATTATTTCGGCAATTATTGTCATTGTTTACACCGCCATCGCGGGATTGTCGGGGGTAATTATTACCGATATGATCCAGTTTGCCGCCATTGTAATTATGATTCTCCTGATTTTCATTCCGGGTATCCTCAAGGATACGGTAATGTTTGAAAGGATGAACGAATTGCCTGCGAACATGCTGAACGGTACTGCCCTTGGCATAGATTTTTTAATAGCGCTTCCTCTTTTCCTTTCCTGGTCGGTCATCGTCCGCATGGATATCTGGCAACGCATTCTGGCGGCAAAAAGCGAAAAGGTGGCCAAAAGGGTCAGCCTAATATCAGGCTTGGGCATGTTGCCGTTTTATATAGTTTTTCCGCTCATTGGTATGGCTATGCGTCTGGTACTTGATCATGAGTTAAGTAGCAGCGAATCGGCCGATATTGCTTACAAGTTTATTGCCCGCCATCTTGAAGATTATATGATCTACGGACTAAAACTCGGACCCGTTATCCTTGGTTTCGCAGTGGTTGGTTTGTTGTCGGCGCTGATGTCATCCGGAGACAGCTTTTTGAACATTATTTCCATTTCGGCAGTTAAGGATTTTGCCGGATGGAGTAAGAAAAAGGAGGTCGATCAAAAGACTATTTACCGCATGATAAGATACACTACCATTGTATTTGGGATCATTGCCCTTTTCGTAGCGCTTGTTTTCCCACACATCGTTGATCTGATGGTCGTCGGAATTTCGACCATTGCCCTGTTTGCTCCCATAACTTTCCTGGCATTGATCAAAAAAGATGTTTACCATTTCCGGAAAGCAGCCCTTGCGAGCATCCTTTCTGCTTTTGCATTTAATGTGATTTTGTTTACCTGGGGTATCCTGCGTCCTGACCAGTTTTCGGCCAAGTCGTCATTTATTTACGCCTTTATTCTGGCGACACTGGTTTTGATTGCCGGTGTTAAAATGACCAAAGAAAAACCATTGGACCAAAAGGATTCGGATTTAAGCATCGACGCTTAAACCAAAGTGATTAATTATTATGACATTAACCATTTTTTCCGATAAACACTTTATGAAAGAAGCTTTAAAGGAAGCTCAAAAAGCTTTTGATAAAGATGAAGTACCGGTGGGGGCTGTCATAGTTTGCAAAAACCAGATAATTGCCCGAACACATAACCTAACCGAAACCTTAACTGATGTGACTGCCCATGCCGAGATGCAGGCTTTTACTGCGGCTTCAGGATTTATTGGAGGGAAATACCTGAAAGATTGCACCCTTTACGTCACCCTTGAACCATGCCTGATGTGTGCAGGGGCGGCTTTCTGGACTCAGATAGGAAAAATTGTGTATGGTGCTTCTGACGAAAAACGGGGATATTCCCTCGTTAAAAAACCGGTTTTGCATCCCTCTACCCAAATTTCTTCGGGTGTACTTGAGGAAGAAAGTAAACAGCTTTTACAGGAATTCTTCCTGAAGATACGTGAAAATTAATCTGTTGTGAATAATTAACAATTGTTGATAACTCCTGTTAATTTCTTGTGTGTTTTAACCACTATGGAAATTTGCGCATCTATAAAATATCGCCGTACATTTGTGTCAGCAGGTGAAGATAAAGGGCAGGTTTTAATGAAGCCCGGAAAGGAAAAACGGACAGAAGAGCAATCGGAAAGAAGTTGGACCGGACCACCTGGAAGGGAAAGGGAACCAAAGGGCAACCGGAGGAAACCAGACCCGACCAAGCAGGAAACCCGCAAGGGGGACCAGGGCAGGAGAAGAGGAAGCGCAAGCGGAACCGGACCCATCTCAAAGAGGTAACCCGCAAGGGAAGCCAAATTGAGGAGCCACATTGAAACCGGGACGGATGAAGGATGAAGCCGCAAGGCGGAAACCGGAAGAAAGCCTGAAGAAAGCAGAAGCCCTATGGGGTGGAAGTAAGTAAACAGCCGTAATAACACAACCTGCCGCAAACTTCAACGCTACGGCAGAGAAGGGAGTGACCGGGAATAGATTCGCAAGAGTTTGTTCCCGGTAGTTTTTTATATAGGTTTGTCCTACCTGAAATAACTAATAATTAAAAGTCCGACTGAGTACGTCGTCGATTTCGTTGGCGATACTTTTCAACTCGAAAAACTGCTGTTGCAAGATGAATATCTGTCCGTCATCCTCGGTCACTTTCATATCCTCTACCAAGTGCTTTAATTGTTTTCCAATAAGCCTGGATTTCAGGGATAACACTGAAGCAATAGTGAGGTTGCTCAATTGATCCTGCTCTGTTTTTACATATATTTTGTTGCTCTTCCAGTTCTCACTGAGGTTGTGCTGACTGGCAATGAGTTCGATGGTAGTTGTAGCCAGGCTTGTCCTTGTATGATTGATAAAGTATAGCTCATCCACTTCAAGGCCTTTTTCTTTCGCTGCTATATATTCGGCCAGGATCTCGTTGAAAATGTCATTTTCAAAGGTGATCTGCTCATGCTCCAGGTCATTGATTATATATTCTGAAACCGGCCCTTCCCAATCAATTTCTCCATTGGGATCTTTGAGTTTGATTGTCAGGTTGCCATACAACAGCAGCACCCGAATAAGGTGTTCTTCATGTGCAGCTATATCAAGTGGGTCGATTTTTAACTGATCCGAAATCTCTCTTTTTGTCTCCGGTTCAGGAATAATGGCTTCGGGAGTCTGTGTCCTTCTGCGGAATCGCTGACGCAATCTTTTATTCAGCTCATTCATCAGCGTCTGTTCAGGCACATCCAGCATTACACTGCACTCCTTGATGTAAACTGTCCTGTTGATGCCATCCGGGATATATGAGATGGTCTCCACAATATCCTTGATCAGCTTTGCCTTCCCGGCAGGATCACCCACTGTTTCATCCAGCAAAAGGTTTGTTTTGAATTTGATGAAATCAACTGCTTTATTGGTGATAAACGATTCCACCTCACTCGAACGATGGCTTCGGACATAAGAATCGGGGTCTTCGCCATCAGGGAAAAGTACGATTTTCACATTCATGCCCTCTTCCAGAATAAGATCAATTCCACGAAATGCGGCTTTCAACCCGGCGGGGTCACCGTCAAATAGTATAGTGATGTTTTGGGTGAATCTTTTTATGAGTTTGATCTGATCCACCGTTAAAGAAGTTCCGGATGAGGCCACCACATTTTCAATCCCTGCCTGGTGGAGTGAGATCACATCAGTGTATCCTTCTACCAGGAAGCAATTGTCGCTTTTCACGATACTGCCGCGTGAAAAGTAGATCCCATACAGAGTCTTGCTTTTATTATAGATGTCCGACTCGGGGGAGTTAATGTATTTGGCGGTGGATTTTTCTGACGACAGTATCCTTCCGCCAAAACCGATCACCTTACCGGTAAGGTTGTGGATAGGGAAGATCACCCTCCCCCTGAACCTGTCAATAAGCCTGGTGTCTTTAGCGATGCTCATGCCGGTACTAATCAGCACTTCTTTCTTGTATCCGTTGCTGAGTGCGTGCCTGGAATAATCCTCCCATTTGTCGATAGCATAACCAAGCTGAAACTTCTCGATAGTCGATTCCAGGAAATCCCTTTCCTTAAGGTAGGAAAGGCCAATTGATTTTCCTTCTTCGGTATGAATAAGGTTTTTGCTGAAATATTTTGATACGAAACTGTTTGCAGCAAACATGCTTTCCCTTTCATCCAGTTCCTGCTGCAATTCAGGAGTCATCTCCTCTTCTTCAATCTCGATGCCATATTTCTTTGCTATTAACTTTAAGGCTTCAGGATAGGAGTAATGCTCATGTTCCATGATAAAGCCAATAGCGTTACCTGCTTTTCCACAACCAAAACATTTGTATATCCCCTTGCTTGGAGAAACAGAAAATGATGGTGTCTTTTCATTATGGAAAGGGCACAACCCCAGGTAATTTGCCCCTCGCTTTTTCAAGGTAACAAAGTCTCCTACAACTTCCTCAATACGGGATGTTTCTATGATTTGCTGTATGGTTCCGGGCTTGATCATACTTTAAAAAATGGCTTACAAAGTTAAACTAAAACAGTGGTATCCAATCGGTAACTTTTCCACAAAAAAAACGCGGCCCCGGGAGGGGCCGCTAACCAAAAACCAACAATTATGAAATTAAGCAGAATTTTAGGCCGGAAATTACAGTTACAAACCGGCTTTTTTCTTTACTTATAAATTCAGATACAAAAGTATATGTTGTACAAATAATAAAATGTTAACCAAGATTAACAAGTGTTAATAAAAGTTAAAAGCTGTTTATCAATGAGTTGATAGCATATTTTTGTTTCATGAATAAGTGGACAACCGGTCTTATTATTGCACTTGTCACTTCAGCAACCATTGGTTTGATGATTATCCAGGTTTACTGGATAAGGGATGCCGTGAAGGTTAAACAGGCTGTTTTTTTCAGGGACGTAAACCAGGCTATGTTGCGGGTGGTGTATGAACTTGACCGGATGAGGCTGCATGAAAGGGTGATTAAACAGAAAAAAGCTTACAGTCATAACCAGTCAATTTATGAGACATTCGACTCCATTAATGAGGTTATGCTTATGAATATAGAAAACCTCCAAAGCCCTTCCGACTTCGACCATTTTATCCGAAACACCAATCTTGCCAGCAAAACATTACAACAGCTTACTTTTAATTATTACGATCAGGAATCGGTTAGTTTTATTTTTTCAAACAAAAAGATAATAGATTCGCTCATCGCCCGCGAACTAAGGGATAAAAACATCCGCACCGCTTATGAATTTGGTATTTTCAGTCCGGCAACCAATTCTATGATCGTTCAGAAATCCGGACAGTATCCTAATGAATTGCTTGAAGAAGGTTACTTTTTCAACCTTGCCCCGCTGGGCAGTCTGTACGCCTACCCAAATAAGCTCCTTATATATTTTCCAAATGAACAGAGCTTCATAGTCCGACAGCTTTGGAAACTGTTGTTTGTTTCCGTTTTTCTTTTCCTGGTCATCATTTTCAGTTTCTCATTCAGCATCATTATTATTTACCGTCAGAAACGTCTTTCAGAAATGAAAAACGATTTCATCAATAACATGACCCATGAATTCAAAACCCCGATATCAACAATTGCTCTTGCCTGTGAAGCATTGAAAGATAGTGACATCAAAGAATCTGATGTTATGTTCGACAATTATGTAGGAGTAATAAACGAGGAAAATGCACGCCTTGGTACGATGGCTGAGCAAATACTGCAAACCGCGGTTCTGGAAAAAGGGACATTAAAACTCAAAACCAGTGAGGTTGATATGCATGAGATCATCCGGCAGGCAGCCAATAGTAAGAACATTGCCGCCGAAGAAAAAGGCGGAAAAATCGATCTTGAACTGAAAGCTGCCAGGTCCATACTGCTTGGCGACCGTATTCATCTCACAAACATCATGATCAACCTGATCGATAACGCTCTTAAATACAACCTGAACAGACCTCATGTGGTGATTAACACAATAAATAATGAGGGATCATTGCTCATCAGGGTTAAAGACAACGGAATTGGAATCGGTAAATCATCGCAGAAAAAAATATTTGATAAACTGTACAGGGTCCCTACCGGAAATGTACACGACTTCAAAGGATTCGGACTGGGTCTGAATTATGTGAAGGCCACTACAGAACTTCATAACGGTATGGTTTCTGTGGATTCGGAACCTGGAAAAGGATCAACATTTACAATTGATTTGCCAAATAATTAAATACTGAATATGCAGACAAAAACTAAAATACTTCTTGCTGAAGACGACAAGAACCTGGGTAATGTGTTAAAAGCATACCTGGAAGCCAAAGGTTTTAACGCGACTTTGTGCATCGATGGTAAAGAAGCCCTCGAGACTTTCAAGAGAAATGAATTTGACTTTTGTATCTTCGATATCATGATGCCTGTAATGGATGGATTTACGTTGGCCAAAGAGGTCAGGAAGCTGGATGCACATGTCCCGTTTTTGTTTCTCACTGCTAAATCCATGCAGGAGGATCGGATTCAGGGTCTTGAACTGGGCGCTGATGATTACCTGACCAAACCATTCAGTATGGAGGAATTATTGTTGCGGATAAGGGCTATCAGGAGGAGGGTCGAGGAAGGTAAAAAGAACAAACCCAGCGATAATGTTTTCAAGTTTGGCAAATATGTTTTCGATTACAACAGGCAGATGCTTACAACAGACAACAGCCAGCAAAAGCTCACCTCAAAAGAAGCCGACCTGCTGAGGCTGCTTTGCCAGAACATGAACAATGTATTGGACCGGTCTGCCGCCTTGAATAAAATCTGGTACGATGACAGCTATTTCAATGCCCGTTCGATGGATGTGTACATCACCAAACTCAGGAAGTATTTAAAAGAAGATCCTGATGTAGAATTGATGAATGTGCATGGAGTTGGGTTTAAACTGGTTTCGCCATAGTTTGTAATCACTCTGGTTTTCATCACGAGAATAAAAGAGACCATTTTACCATTGACATTTAAGGGCTTTAACTTAACTATGGGTGTCCCAATACCAGTAACAGGGTTCATTTGGCGAATTTGATTGAAGTGTCTTTAGCTCATTTACACTGATATTAAAATCTAATTCATCACTTCGGTATACGGACCAATCGGCAATGTGTCGGATTTGATGATATTCCAGAAATTATCTGAGCCGGGACCCTTGTCCTTATTGGATAAAACAATCAATGTTTTCTCATGTTCCATGTCGCGAATGTAAAAAGTGCGAAATCCTTTCCACCAACCGAAGTGGTATGCGGTACTGTCCATTCCGTCGCGTAACCTCCATCCAAAACCATAATTGTTCTTGCGTTTCCAGTATTTCTTACTTCCGGGTTTAAAGGCTTCCCTCAATATGCTATCGGGAAGGAGGGTAAACTGATCCAGCGACCGGTCGAATTTATAAAGATCTTCTACCGAAGTATAGATTCCTTTGTCTCCCATCACGCCATTCAGGTAATAGTTTTCCATTTCCCTCCATCGCCATCCTCTATGCCGGAAGCCCGGAACACCTTTTTCTACAAAGAGGGATACCGCGCTATCACCACGCATATTGTAAACAAAACTATTGTTCATTCCGAGAGGATTAAATATCTTTTCTTCCATAAAATCCTCGAAGTGTTCTCCGCTAACTGCTTCTACAACATTTACCAACACTGCATAGTTGGAGTTACAGTAATGAAATCCCCTGTCAGGAGTGAAGTATTTATCCGGATGATATTCTACGAATAACTCAAGCATATTGTCGTTATCCAACGGAAGCTCTTTGTTTTTCCACTTATCGTGGGCCAGACTCATGTACCTGGGCAATCCTGCGCGATGGGTCATCAGCCATCGGCAAGTCACATCCTCATAGGGGAACTCAGGCAGGTAGGTTCTGATATCTTCATCGTAATTCAGTTCGCCTTCGTTTTTCAGGATCATGATGGCCATGGCTGTGAACATCTTCGACACTGATGCCAGTTGAAAAGCATCATCCAGTTGAAGGCTATCCTTTTTATATCGCACATTCCTGAAACCGTATGCCTTTTTAAAGATGACTCTTCCTTTCTCACCATATAACACTGTACCGTTGAATCCGGTTCTTTTTTGCAGACGAGAAAATAATCTGTCAAGATCTTCAGATTTCTCCTTGATAATAATGCTATCCAGGTTAATGAATAAACCCTTATCAACTTCCGGGATCACTTCAACTTCATTCACCTTTTCAGGTGTCTCGGTGCACGAAGTAAAAAGCATAAGGATAGAAAATCCAATGAGAATGTATAATTGTGACAAATATGTAATCAGGTTGCTCAGCATAAAAGGCCGCAAATATAACGGAATAGACAGGAAATATTGTATGAATTAATAAGGTTGAAATGTAAGCGGACGATTTAAATCATTCCTTTGTTTTCCATCCATTTAAGCGCTTCACGATGGCTGAGCCCTGAGAGTTGGTGAGTTAAGACAAATTCTTTTACGTATTCAGGATTGGTTTTTGAGTATTCACGTAAAGCCCAGCCGATGGCTTTTCTAATAAAAAACTCTTTTGAATCCATAAGCCGGATGATAAATCTTTCAAGCAATTCAGTGTCGGTATTACTTTTATATTTCAACTGGAACAGGATACACGTTCGCTGCAACCACATATTTCCCGAGTCCATCCATTTTTCCGTTAAGCCCGAAATTCTCTCAGGGAACTTTTGAAGAAAAGGACCGACAAGATTGACTGCTATGTAATCGACGCTATCCCACCAACTTTTATTGACAATCATGAACTCATACAATTCTATAAGTTGTTGGTCAGCTTTCTTTGTCTCTTTACCCAGAAACTCCATCGCAAAATACTGCCATTCCCTTTGGGGAGCATTCCAGCACCACCTCACTATTTTACTTTTTTTATCTGTCGGGATAAGTCCAAATTGTTTTTTATGCTCACGATACAGTTTGCTGCGCAAAGGTGATTTTATACCATAGAATTCGAACCTGTCTTTCATATACTTTTTCATCTGCAAAGATATCTCAGCATCAGCATGAGCCATAAAGCGGCTTTCAAGAACTTGAAGGTATTCAGGAGTTGGCATGAAGTGAATTACCTGGTAAAGATGAGTTTCTTCACTGTTAACAGGTCACTGCCTCTGTACACATGCACAAAAACAATCCCGCTGAAGGCACCCTGGTCACGCCATTTCCAGGTTTTTTTGCGCGAGTTGATTGAAAATTCTTCCAATAACGCGCCTTTTGCATCATACAGTTTGATCCGGTATTTGTCCCTTTCCTGAAATTCGAAATTCAGGCTTCCCTTTGTTGGATTCGGGAATATCCTGACATCTTCCTGCTGTGGAAAGTCTTCGGTTCCAACAATGTATTTGTCCCATACTGCCAGGGTATATTCACCGGGTAAGAGTTGAAGCACATCAATATGGCCATAAAACCAAGTTCCGAACCTTGTTTGTTCTACCTCATGCCATTCTTCCCAGGCGCCCTCCCTGTATAAAATAATCACTGAATCACTGTCTGAATGAATGAGGCCACCGTCCAGTAAACCTTGACGGTCGTATGGAAAACGCCCCATCGCCTCCATTTCATCCGGCATAATTCCGCTCACCTCCCAGTAATGATAATCTGATAAAGTCAGCCCTTCTACAGGCATTTTCAAACTATCGGGAGGTACCCAGTTGTGGGTAACCTGAACCATTGCGGAATCGTTCAACTGTTCGATGAAAAGTTTGAAGTAAGTTTGTGGAAATGAATACTCTTCCGGTTCAGTGAAATAACGGTACCTGTCAGTGGTGGCATCGTTGAGTTTTTCAAAAAGGTCAACAAATATCGCTTTGGGTTCGAACCCGAAGTATTTCACAGAATGGGTTGAGGAAGAAGAAAAATGAACAGTATCGGAATACAGGTTGAAATGTTCATCAGCAAATGTGAGTTCTACAATGTTGTCATCGCCAACATGATCAGCCCCTTTGTGTTTGTACTTCATCCAGACATCAACCATGTAAGACGCGTCTCCCTCTGTGACTTTACTTGAGTCAAGAGAAAAATGAGGTGTTCCTGGTGTGAGTACCCAGGAGTCAAAAAATCCCGTCATATCTATTCCGGTATGATCTGAAAGGATGTCTCTCATATCCTCTGAAGAAACTGACTGGTATGCAAAATGATTAAGGTAGGCTGTCATTGCATCAAAGAACAGGGAATCACCAAGGTAAGCACGCAAAGAATTGGCGACGGTTGCTCCCTTATCGTAAGCATGAGCTCCATAAGTATGTTCCTGGGGTATGTTGTTTAATGCGTGATAACCATCATCCTTGGTATGGACTCTCAGAAGGACTTCCCAGTGCACATCCCTCATGGTACTCAGGTAATCTTCATAACTGTAAAGATCATTCAGGTAATAAATTTCGCAAAAGGAAGCCCAGCCTTCGTTGAGCCACATATCTTCGGCTGATGAGCAGGTAACCTTATTCCCAAACCACATATGGGACAATTCATGAGTGGCAAGCGACTCCTGTGATGTATTGCCATTGATTGACGAATGAGGATATGCTATATTGGTAGCATGTTCCATGGCTCCAATAGCTGTTCCTGTATAGCCTACTCTTTCGAAGGGATAAGGTCCGAATCGTTCTTCAAACCATTCAAGGATCTGTTTAAGGTTGACAAAAGAACCTGCAACCTTGGAGGCTTCCGAAGGCCTGGTGTAAATCTGAATAGGAACGGTATCTTCAACACCATAAAATTCGTCTTCATAGAGCACATAATCTCCTGTAGCTACTGAGGCCAGGTAGGTCGGTATCCTTTCAGGCAAGTTCCATATCCAGGTTTTGGTTCCGTCGCCATTGTCAATTGTATCCTGCAACATCCCACCGCAGATGGCTTTTTTATCATCTTCTACAGTCACATGAAAATCGTAGGTTGCCCTGTCGGTAAAATCATCCACACACGGAAACCAGGTCTTGCCAAGGTTATGTGGAATGGAAACAAATCCAACACCCAGGTTGAATGCATAGTCTCCTGAGAAGTGAAAACCGCCCCACGATTCATTAAAAGGTTCTCCATGATAATAAACCTTAACATTCAGCGTATCATCTATTGAGAGCGCAGTACCTGGATTAATCCTGACAATTTCATTGGAATGTGAAAAGGGTCTGTCAATCCCGTCAACGAAAGTTGAGTCTACTGTCAGGTCTTGTAATTCAAGAGGGATATAGTTGAGTCCATCGATATCAGGAGTGAGTTTTATTTCGGTAAAACCATGTATGGTCTTATCATCGGTATCAATCTCTGTGAGGTGAATTGAATAATGAACAGCGCTGATGGTGTCCCCAATACGGGGATCGTAATATTGACCTTGCGCAATCTGCCATATTAAGGCAGCCAATAAAAATAAAAATGCTTTTCTCATACCTCAGGAAATCACGGCAAAAGTACAGCTTTTGGTTATAACCAAACCTAACCTGATTAATGGCTAAAGCCTTCAAGATGTAGCTTCTGATTATCCCCGCCCTAAAGGACGGGGCAGGACGGGGCAGGACGGGGCAAAATCAAATCAGCTTATGAATTAATCAGGCTAAGAACATCCCATTAGAATAACTGACATCAGCCGTTCAGGAAAATCCATATTTTCACGCATGTACGTTTATGAACATTCAATGTCATTAACTGGACAAATCAGTTGGTTGAAAACTCCTTTACCAACAGGACTTCTTTGGCTTCCAGTTAATTATATTTGTGGCACATTTTTGGATAACCCTATATTTTATTTACCAAAAAACAATTCAAATGAACAAAAAGCCTGTTTTCCTGCTCATAATTCTGGGCATGGTACTTTTTAGTATTAATGTTATAGCTCAGGAATTGTGGTCATTAGAAAAGTGTATCACTTATGCATTTGATAATAACCTGACTATTAAACAGAGCAAACTGGACGTGATGGATGCTGAGCATGATTTACTCCAGAGTAAGCTTAACACTGTTCCATCACTCAACAGTTCTGCAGGGCTTAATTTCGGATGGGGCCGTGCACCCGACCCGGGAACAAACATTTACGTTACACAGCAAACACAAAATACATTCTTCGGAATTAACTCTGAGATAACTTTATTCCAGGGATTGCAACAAATCAACAATATCAGGAAACTTCAGTATGACTATCTGGCATCGAAGTACGACTCTGATAAAATCCGAAACGATATTTCGTTGTATATCGCAGCATCTTACCTGACTATTTTGTTCAACCTTGAATTGGTGAACAATGCTCAGCGACAACTGGATATTTCAGTTGAGCAAATGGACAGAACAGAAAAGCAGGTGGACGCCGGTGCATTGCCAAGGGGCAGTTTATATGACATCCAGGCACAGGAAGCGAGCGATGAAGCCAATCTTATTACGGCAAAAAACAATCTTTTGCTGGCCTATTTAGACCTGATGCAATTGCTTGACATAGAGGCTTCCTCTGACTTTGATATTGAAAAACCTGATCTGGAAATCACAAGCACTCCTTCGCTTCTTCCTGTTAACATGATTTATAGCAAAGCCATTGAGATCATGCCGGAGATTAAAAGTGCTGATTACCGTGTTCAGAGCGCTGAGAAGACACTTGCAAGAGCTAAAGGTTACAATAGTCCAAGAATATTTGCACAGGGACAATATGGGACGAATATATCTAACCAGATCAGGACAGATCCCCTTGATCTTGATAGTCCCACTCTGCCTTTTGATCAGCAGTTCAGGGAGAACAGGAATGGCGCTCTTTACTTAGGCCTGTCTATCCCCATCTTTAATGGTTATCAGGTCACAACAAATATGAGAAAAGCCCGAATTCTTCAGGAAACGGCTCAGCTTAATCTTCAAAATGAAAAGAACGAGTTAAGGAAGAATGTTGAAACGGCTTATGCCGATGCTCTGGCAGCCTATAAGACCTATGTTTCGCGCAACAAATCTGTTGATGCATTCGGTGAGTCATTCATATACATGGAAGAAAAGTTTAATGTGGGCATGGTGAATACCACCGACTACAATGTGTCAAAAATCCAGCTTAGCTCTGCCGAATCGGATCTTGCCGCAGCTAAATACGATTACATCTTTAAGGTAAAGATCCTTGACTTTTACCTGGGCCGCTCCTTCACTCTGGATGACATTTCAGGTGTGACTGAGGAATAATACTATATCGAGATTTTCATTAGCGAATAAAAGCTAATTTTAATACCTGAATTTAGCCCCATCTAATTCCATTGAACATGGCAAAGTCTAAGAAAAAAAAGCTCTGGCTGATCATCGCGGCAGCAGTTGTTCTCATCGTTATCATAGGCCTGGCCATCAATAAAGGCAGGCAATCAGGTAAAACAAAAATTGCCACTGAGCAGGCTGAACTAAGGACTATCGTAGAAACAGTTTCTGCCAATGGCAAGATACAGCCGGCCAAAGATGTCATGATCAGCCCTTACATTTCGGGAGAAGTGGTTGAATTGTACGTCAGAGAGGGTGAGTTTGTTGACAAAGGACAGATCCTTGCCAGGATCGATCCGGAGATTTATATTTCAAATTATGAACGGATTGAGGCAGCTTATAAAACTGCCCAGGCAAATGAAGCCAGTGCAAAAGCCCGTATCGCACAAAGTAAGGCCCAGTTTACCAAGGCGCTATTAGATTATGACCGCAGCAAAACACTGTTTGAAAAAGATGTAATCTCGCAGGCGGATTTTGATGCGGCTACTTCAGCTTTCCAGATCGCGGAAGCAGACCTGACAGCTTCAAAAGAAAGTTTCCGTTCGGCACAATTTCAGGTGAGCAGCGCCAGGGCTTCTTTGAAAGAGGCCAAGGAAAACCTTGACAGGACCAGTATTTTCGCACCTAACGACGGCACAGTATCAAAACTCAATGTTGAAGTAGGGGAACGTGTAACGGGCGCTTCCCAGTTTTCGGCAGGTACAGAAATTATGCGTATCGCAAACCTGGACATTTTAGAGGTGAATGTTGAAGTAAATGAAAATGACATTGTCAGGGTGATGCTGATGGATACAGCCATTATTGAAGTAGATGCCTACCTTGACCGGGAATTCAAAGGAATTGTAACTGAAATTGCTACCTCTGCCAATACACTGGGTGTAAGCGCTGACCAGGTGACCAATTTTGATGTGAAGATCATGATGCTCAAGAAATCATACGAAGACCTGATCAAACCGGATAGCCCCATTCCTTCTCCTTTCAGGCCGGGCATGTCAGCTACAGTGGAAATAGAAACCGAAACAGCCTATGCTGTTCTTACTGTGCCTATTCAGGCAGTAACCACCAGGGCTGACACATCAGGTCGCAGAAAGTCTGCAAGAGAACGAAGAGAAGAACGTGCCGGGAAAGATGAAGAGGATGTCAAGAAAAATGAAAAGGTCAATGAGTATGTCTTTGTATTTGAAAACGACCTCGCCATGCTCATACAAGTTAAAACCGGTGTTCAGGATAATGCCCACATCGAGATCCTCGAAGGTATTGAAGAAGGCGCTGAGATTATCATCGCACCCTACCGGGCTGTATCAAAATCCCTTAAAAATCGTGATGAGGTGGAGAAAGTTGATAAGGAGGATTTGTTTAAAGGAGAAGATTAAGGAAGGATGATTTATGAATTGTTGATTCAGTCGTCGTACATATTACACAGTCCTTACAACTAATTTCCGTATATTTCATTTGCCGCGGATTCGCTAATAAAACATGATCATTCGCGAATCCGCAGCTAATAAGCCATTAGTCTTCAATTTGTGGCTAAACAAATCTTAAACCAGAGTAGTGCTATCTTTGCATATTTTATGGCGAAGATCCTAAATATTGAAACTTCCACCCGTGTTTGCTCGGTAGCTGTCTCGATTGATGGTGAACTGATCTCCCTGAAAGAATCCCATGAAAAAAATGCCCATGCGGAAAATATTACACTGTTTTCCGAATCTGTAATCAAGAAGGCGGGGATAGTCTTTAGTGACCTGGATGCTATCGCAGTTTCTAAAGGCCCCGGTTCGTACACAGGGTTAAGAATCGGTGTTTCCACAGCCAAAGGTTTTTGCTATGCTCTGGATAAGCCACTCATTGCGATTGGGACGCTAAAGTCGCTGGCTGCAGGAATGATCCAAAAGCAGGAAAACCCTCATGAATATCTTTTCTGCCCGATGATAGATGCCCGCAGAATGGAAGTTTATGCTGCAATTTTTGATCATCGGCTACAAGCTGTAAAGGAGACCGAAGCTGTAATCATTGATGAGTCTTCTTTCGCAGAATTACTCGATAAACACAAAATAGCCTTCGCCGGCGATGGAGCTGAAAAATGTAAAGCTGCCCTTGAAAGCAACCCGAATGCGCTGTTTCAGGATAACCTTTTACCCTCAGCAACATTTCTGATTGATCTTGCAGAGCAACATTTCAGCGAAAACGAATTCGAAAACGTGGCTTATTTCGAGCCTTTTTACCTGAAGGATTTTGTAGCGGGAGTTCCGAAAGTGAAGGGGCTGAAGTAACGTTAATTGTTTTTCTTTCCCCGCGCCTTTGCGCCTCTGCGTGAAACCCTAAAAACAATTCTTTGCGCCGCTGCGCCTCTGCGTGAAAAAAAAGAGCCAACAATGTCAACTCCATTTCTGTCAAAGGTGGTATTGCTTTACCAATAAGTTTTTAGTTCTGATAGTCTTTCAATTTTTCAGAGAGTTTTCTTCTGGTAAGGAAGATCCTGCTTTTCACTGTTCCAATGGGCACGTTTAATTCCTCAGCAATTTCCCTGTACTTAAAACCTTCAATGTGCATTTCGAATGGAACACGTTGATCATCCTCCAGACTTCTTATCGACTTCATAATTTCACCATGGTTGAACTCAGAATCCGGGCTGATACTGATCGTTTTCTGATTGCTGTTGATGAAATACAAATCCTGAGAATCATCAATAATGGTATTTGCCCTTTGTGCTTTCCTGTAGTTATTAATAAAGGTATTCTTCATTATGGTGTAAGTCCATGCTTTCATATTTGTGGCAGGATCAAATTTATCTTTATTTGAAAGAGCCTTATAAAAGGTATCCTGCAGAAGATCGCAGGCATCATCCGGGTTAGAGGTTAATGAGTAAGCATAATATTGGAGACTTTCCTGAAGGCCGAGCATCCTGTGGTTAAATTCGTGAAGTGTCATGATCGTATGTTTTTAATTTATTTTGTCAAGTCATTTTAACTATTCATTAATCATATTGTGCATATTAGACGATTATTATTATCATTTGCTTACACTTAGTGAATGTTAAAAAAATGTTAATGTTTAATAATTAGCGAATTCGTGGCTTTTATACGCCAGTTACTCCCTATTTAAAGAAAACCAGAACCTTTGAAATATAAGTATAAAGGATTTTGGTCACGGAGAATTGATAGCGAACACAGACTGATTTATCAAGTTAAAGACGATAAAATACTGATTACTAACTGATAATCATTAATCCTTCAACTGGCGAATCTGATGGGTAAGCCTATACGCCGGTCATCGCTTCAGACTTTCGCTAGCGGGGATACGTTTTTTCTTAAGATTCTGATTTTCCTGAATATTTCAGTCTTTTTTTGTCTTTCATCTTCAATATCATAATCGTCTTGTAATCCTAACCAGAATTTAGCAGAATTGCCAAAATAAGAACTTAACCTCAATGCTGTGTCTGCTGTGATTCTTCTGTTTCCTTTGATGATTTGTGAAACTCTTGTCTGGGGAATATTAATTTCTTTTGAGAGTTTATATGCAGATATCCGCATTGGTTTCAAAAATTCTTCTGATAATATTTCTCCGGGGTGTATGTTCTCCAGTCTTTCCATTTTTTTACTATTTATGATAGTCTATAATTGTTACTTCGTGTGAATTATTGTTTTTCCAAATAAATACAATTCGCCGGCAATTGCATAAACATTGATCAATCCATAGTAGTGATTTAAACCATATTGCGCAATTATCGCTGTGTCTATATAAAACCTCGCGCTATCATTATTTCCTAAACTTAAGTATTCAGAAGCCTGGTTCACCAGCGTATTAGCATAATGAATTTCATCACCGAGTTCTTTAAATAATTTACCCGCCTTTTCGGCATAAACTATCGCATTTCTATAATCTTCAGTAACTGAATAAACAATACTAGTATTGTTATAAAATTTAGCTGAGAAAATTTTATTATTAGTTGAATCTGCTAATCTTAAACCTTTCTGATCGTAATGCAAGGCTTTATCGAAATCGCCCTGCAGCTCAAAAATTAGCCCGAGCATCATCCATGTGTGTAATTTTAGATCATCGGACTGGTATTTATCAAAAAGATCCTCTACTAATAAATAGTAAAGTTTTGCGGTATGAAGACTATCATTTAAATACGCTAGCATTCCCAGTACTTTATAATTCTCGGCTAAAGCCTTATAATCATTTAGTTCTTTTGCCAGATCAAGACCTCGTTTTGCCATAGCAAAAGAGGAGTCATTGTTTAGTTCCATATACGCCTCAGCTAATGTAGCGTAGAGGAGTGCTCGATCTGTTTTGGTAAGTATTCGTTCAGTTAGAATTTTGGATAGGCTGTCAACTTCTCTTGAAAATGCGAGTTGCTTGAGGCTATCTAAAGATGATTTATCGCAGTTTAAAGGAAAAACGTTTAAAGACAGAATGAGAAACAGAAAGAAAATAATATGCCTATTTCTGATGATCATAAAAAGTGTGGTTTCAGACCAAATGGATTTGAAAATTACAAATTTATTCAGTATCGTTAGAAAAGGATTTTTTTTACATCAGAAGCACAGGATCTTGCCTTGGATATGGCAAACTGATGATGAATTTTTTAGGTACATTAAAACCACTTCTTTTTCTTAAAGTAAAACATCATACCGATCACCATCGTGATCATGACTCCCCAGGTGGAAAAGTATCCCCATTCCCAGACCAATTCCGGCATATTTCTGAAATTCATCCCATAAACACCTGCTACGAAAGTAAGTGGAATAAATATCGTTGCAATCACTGTCAGGGTCTTCATGATCTGGTTCATTTTGTGACCCTGCAACGAATAAAACAGGTTGAGCCCGCTCTCCAAACGCATGTTCAAAGTTTCAATATTTTCCAGCAGTTGCATTCCCTGCTCTTTCAGGTCGTTGTAATATTTGAAGTGTTGTTTCGCGACCAGGTCAAACATTCCTTTTTCAATTCCACCTACCGCCTCTTTTAAAGGAAACAGTGACTTTTTAATGAAGTATAGCAGCTTTTTGTATCTCTCAATCTCACGGACAATATCCGGATCAGGATCCGATTCATCCATGGTGGTCAATTCATAAATTTCAGTTTCCAGGTTTTCCATTGTACTGAAATAATTATCAAGTATCGCCTCAAGCATCATGTACAAAAGAAAGTCGGAGCCCTGTTCCCTCACCAGTCCCAGGTTCTGGCGAATTCTGTTCCGAATGTGTTCGAAGTGATCTCCTTTGCGTTCCTGGAAAGACAACAGATAGTTTTTCCCAAGGATAAAACTGATATGCTCTGTTTCTAATTCGCTGCCTTCCAAAGGTAGTATTGACTTGATTGTGAAGAACAGATAATCGTCGTAATTCTGCATCTTCGGCCGTTCCGTAGTGTCAAGAATGTCCTCCAGTACGAGAAGGTCAATGCCATGCTTCAGACCAAGATTTTTAATTAATTCCGCTTCGTGAATACCATGCACATTTAACCAATACACATTTTTCCGATTATCAAATTCAGGAATATGCGACAGGTTAATATCTTTTAATTCCTGAAACTGGCTTTTATCATAAGTAATCAACTGAAGATCCGGATTATCTAAGTATTGATCACCGACAAACTCTATCCTGAACGGATCTCTCGATCGTCTCTTGATTCTGATTCTCTTTTTTATTCCTTCTAAATGGTGGTTCATCGTCAAAAAATTGAATGGGTGAAAATATCATTTATTAGTGGATGAAATTAATATTTTGCTGTTTAGCAGGTCATCAACCAATACATCAGCATAACTGTTTGCAATTTCTGAAATACTGTTAAGATCCATTGTCTCGGTTTGCGCCGACCAGATCAGGTCGCCTGTTTCAAAATCAAACAGGTTAGCTTCCAGAAATACATCCATCTCTCCGGTGTAGAATCCGGGTACATAAACATAATCATAGTACTCGACATAGTGATCGTAGAATGTGTAAGTACTGTAATAGGGGAAGAAGTAAACGGTTCCCGGAACATAACGTCTGCTATCATCAACTTCCATCAAACTGATTGTCATTACGGCATCTACTTTCGCCGATTTAAAGAACGCCATCACTACTTCAGGAGAAGTGTTGTCTTCATTGGCATTGGGAGGCAGGAAATCCAGTGCACCCTCAGCAGCATATCCATCGGCGAGCATACGTTCTTCAATGGCCATCTCAAACACTTTCCGGGTAGCCGCATCGTGGGCTATTCCCAGAATAACAATCTTACTATAATCATAAATCTTCTCTTCGCTTTTCTTCCAGGTGCCAATAACTTTTGTGCTGGTACTGCACGATATCATTAATATTGATATCAGAAGGATGGTTAGGATTTTCTTAAGATAATTCATTTTATCGGTTGTGTCTAATCAGTACTAAATTAAAACTGAAACTTTCTTATCAAAAATTATTGTTGAATTCCAGGATAAGGGGGATAGGTTATAGAGGGAATAGGGGGTATAAAGGGAATAGGGGTATAAAGGAATAGGGGGTATAGGGGTATAGGGTTATACGGGAATATAACCCCTATACCCTTATACCCATATACTCTTATAACCATATACCTCTATACCCCTTTTCTTACCCGCTTCCGTTTTTCCTTTTTAGGCTTTTCACCAAGTAAAATTGCATAATGCGAGGTTTCTTCGCTATACATCAGGGCCACTTTAATAATACCTGCCAGTGGGATAAACAAAATCATACCCGATACTCCCCACAACAATCCTCCGATAATTACAGAGATGAAAACTACGAAGGCGTTTATTTGCAGCCTGTCGCCCATCAGCCACGGTCTGATCACATTTTCATGGATAACATTTGTGATCCAGATAAAGACCACAACGAGGATCGGAGTTGTGAGTGAGTCTTTTGTCAGCAATGTAAATAACCCAACAATAATAATTCCGACTGGGTTGCCGATAAAGGGAATTAAACTCAGCACCCCGAGTAACACAGCAAAAAATATTGCATATTCCACTCCAAATATAAGTAAGATGATATACACAAACACGGCGGTTATTAAAGCCAGTATCAATAATCCTACGATATAACTTTTAATAATACTGATGGCTTTGTTGGTATTTTCTTTCAAAGCTTCCCTTTTCTTTTCATTTTTTATTTTGTTTTCAAAAAATTGCGGAACCAGGTCACCGTAAAAAAGAATAAAGAACAAATAAAAAGCGCCTAAAACCAGGTGCCCGATGCTTTCACCAAAACCGCTGATAAATCCGAAAATTGAGTCGGAGTTATTTTCCACCCATCCATTGATCAATTGTTTATCGATATGATCAGGGACATGTATACCGGAGCCTTGCAGACTTACAGAAATACTATGCAGGCTGGAAGTTATTTTGTCATTTATTTCCGGCAGGTCCGCAATAATGTGGCTTAACTCAACATAGAAGAAATAAAAGGTCAGGAAAATAACGGTAACGATCATCAACAGATAAGATAAGATGATAAGACCGACAGGCATTTTTGATTTTTGCTTGATCTTTTCGATGAACTGAATACTTGCCAGCCCAATAACAATAGCCCATACCAGGGGCGTCAAAAATGATTTTCCGATAATCAGGATGTAAACGATTAACATAGCCAGAACAAGGCGGATGGTAAATCTGTAAACTTTGTCGTTTGTTTCCATTGTTAAACTATTTTATTTGAGATTAATTGAATTCGGGAAATACAAAAACATGAGTCCAGCCCTAAAACCATAAAAATAAGAAAATAAAGAAATTGAAATTATTTGATTGCACATAATATTTGGAGTATACAAAAGGTATACTGAGAGTAAAACGAGCGCTGATTTATTGATATCCTGAGTACGCACCGGCAAGCTAGTAATATTTCCAATTCCTGATCATAAGCGAAAGTATGCATTTTGGAATGTATAATGAATCTGTTTTTGAAAAAAGTCTACTTTTGAGTATCTGCAAATCATCTCAGATCAGGCATGTTATATCAATTGTGGTTTATATTGTTCGCTTTTTTATTTGGTT
This sequence comes from Chlorobiota bacterium, assembly GCA_030618545.1. GTDB lineage: Bacteria > Bacteroidota > Bacteroidia > Bacteroidales > F082 > JAADID01. The sequence goes on along the minus strand of JAUXDH010000007.1, from coordinate 6,576 downwards.
TTACCAGTGCGGGTAACGCTAATGGAGCATTTAATCCTGATAGTCTTGACCGAAAGTTAGTAACGACAGATAATGTTGAAGAAAAAATCGAGATCCTCATTAAACTGGCAGAATTTTATGTGTGGAAAGATCCGGATAAGACAAGAGATTATGCGGATCAGCTACTTGTTTTATCAAAGAAAAGTAATAATCAGAAAGGAATAGCTTATGGCAATTTTTTTATGGCCCGGATATTTATTGATTATGATTATGATATTGCTGAAAAGTTTTTACTTGAATCAATGGTTATTGCGAAAAACATTAATGACAAATACCTTCAGGGCAAACTTTTCAACAGCATCGGTAACCTGAAAAATAGTTTAGGCTTATACGATGAAGAGATTGCCTATTACAACCAGGCATTAGAGGCTTTTAAAACAATCGAAAACGACTCACTTATAGCAGCCTTATATAATAATTTTGGAGTTGCTTATGCTTCAAAAGGCAACGACAGCATCGCCATTATCTACTACGAAAAAGCTGCTGAAATAAATGAAAAAAGTAAAAACCGGCTCTGGTTATCCACCAATTATATGAATATCGGGAACATTTATAACGCATCAGGCGAAATGGAGCAGGCTATAACATACTTGAATCGCAGTCTGCAATTAGCTCTGGAATATGACTTTGATCGTTTGTTGCCATGGATTTACAACAACATGGGGATCTATTATTTCAGAATCAATGATTTGAAACAATCAAAACACTATTCTTTGATGGCGATTGAAAAATCAAAATTAATGAGCAATCGTGACATGGAGATCAAAGCCATGTTGCATTTAAAAGAAATCTATGAATCAGAAGGGGATATTAAAACGGCTTATCAATTGCTGAATCAAATAAAAGCAAAAAGCGATTCGCTGATGCAAAACAACCGGCTTAGCGAAATTGACAGGTTAAATATGGTTTATAAGTTTGAGAGAGAAATTAAATTGTCGGAGTTAAAACATAAAAACCAGACCCTTTTATATTGGACCATTATCACTTTACTGGTATTTACGGTGAGTATTGCATTTGCCCTTTTTTATCTGCAACGACTTAAATCAAAAAAAGATCAGCTTGTAAAGGAAAAACTTGAGATTGAAAAAGAACTTCTTAAAAAAGAGATTGATGCTAAATCACGTGAGTTAATTACGAAAACCATGCATTTAAGCAGCATGAACGAAATGATTAATGATATACTTAACAGACTCTCTTCACCGGGAGTGGATTTCAAAGAAGAGAACCAAAAGAATATAAACGAAATTGTTGCCAGTCTTAAAATGAACAAGAAAACGAATATTCTTGAGTCTTTTGATAAGGAATTTACAGAGGTGCATCCATCTTTTTTTGAAAAGCTAAGTATCGATTTTCCTGAGGTGACACAAAATGAAAAACGTTTGTGTGCATTCCTTAAATTAAATATGAACAGCAAAGAGATTTCAGAAATTTCCCATCTCGAAATACCGAGTGTTGAAAAGGCACGCACGCGGTTAAGGAAAAAGTTGAATTTAACCGGAAGCGAGACAAATCTTTCCTCTTTCCTGCAATCTTACTAATATCAAGCAAGATCATTATTAATTCATTAGTTATCTGCATCATGCAAATCTTGTCCCGGTAATGTCCCGGTAGTTTTTTATCCATGTCTTGGTACTGTACCGCCTGTTTTTACTAATAGCATTATACATCCCAATACTTTTGCCCGTGGATTTATTTAACAATTAAAATTTATTTATTATGAAAAAAGATTTTTTACGATTATTTATCGGGCTTATTGCCCTGTCATTTTTTGCCGGTGCGTACGGGCAAAGACATGAACCTTTGCCCAAACACAGAATCCAGGCGGATTTTGGGGTAACAAAGATTACTTCTGATCTTACAACAATCTCCAATCTGCGCGACAGAGCAGGTCTGATTGACGAAGATTTCTCGAGTGGGGTTTTCCCTCCTGAAGGATGGGCAATTATTGGGGATGGACAGGATAATTGGATTGTATCTGAAACAAATGCGGCCGGTGGCGAGTCTCCTGAAGCCAGACTTCAATATGCGCCTGTATTTGATGGAAATTCCAAATTAGCTTCTACAGCAGTGAATACATCTGGAATGACCGCACTGCTTTTGTCATTCAAACATTATTTGAATGATTATGTTGCTGATTACACCATAAAGGTTGAAACATCAAGCGATGGTATCAACTGGAATGAAGCCTGGTCACTTTATATAGCTGGGGGTGATGTAGGACCGGAAGCAGTTTTAGTTGGAATTGATAATGCAGATGTTGGTTCAGAGACTTTTCAGATTGCTTTTACTTATGATGGAAATAGTGATTTTACTGATGGCTGGAGCATCGATGATGTCCTGTTAGAGGAAAGCCTTGAAAAAGATGTTGCCCCCACTTCAATTGGAGGCATTGATATTGTTAATGATGTTGGGATTGAACTGACTCCAACAGCAGATGTTTTCAATTACGGAAGCGAAACAGTTAGTTTCGATGTTAATATACGGATCAATGATGGCACATCCGATGTTTACACTTCAACCGCTACCATAACCGATCTTGGTTCAACTGAATCTGCAACAGCCACTTTTGACTCCTGGACAACATCAGTTGAAGGGCAATTTACCGTCTATGTTACTAGCATGCTTAATGGCGATGAAAACCCTGACAACGATGAGATCAGTTATTCATTTTCAGTATTGGCCGGCACATTGCTCTTTCAGGATTTTACAAATGGAGCCGGAGACTGGCAGGTAATGGGTGATGGCGAGGCTAACTGGAATGTTTTATCATCAAATGCTGCCGGCGGCAGTATTCCTGAACTGGCATTCTCCTATTCACCTATTTTTGATGGCGTATCACGCTTTGTATCGCCTGTTGTTGATGCAAGTGCTTATACAGAATTTTCGCTTGAGTTCAGGCAATATTTAGATCTTTACGCAGGCGGTTATAATCTAAAAATTGAGACCACAAGTGATGGAGGAACCTCCTGGAATGAAATATGGGCAATTTATGATGTGCAGGAAGGTATTGATGCTGAATTTGTAGTACTTGGTTTTTCGAATGATGATGTTGGAAGCGAAACTTTCCAACTGGCTTATACTTTCGAAGGCAACAGTGATTTTATTAATTCCTGGCATATTGATGATATTGTATTGAGGGAGCCTCCCCAAAGCGATGTAACCCCTTATGGAATTACAGGTTTCGTACCAATGATGAATGTTGATGAAGAAGTACTCCCCGGTGTAACTGTGAAAAACCTTTCAGGCAATACTGTCACTTTCGATATCAAGATGACCATTAACAATGGTTCAGATGATGTTTATGAATCTATCCAGGCAATGGATGATCTTGCAGGTTTTGAAGAAATGACTGTAGGTTTCGATTCATGGATTACTGAAGTTGGAAACATGGAAGCTACTGTTGTGACTATGCTGGATGGCGATGAAAATACAGCAAACGATACAACTACTTATAATTTTACTGTAATTGATGGTGTGTTCAGGAATATGGTTGTTGCCGAAGATTTTACCGGTGCATGGTGTGGTTATTGTCCGGGTGCAGCAATGGGTATTGATGATCTGTTACATCTTGGATATGATGTAGCCGCTATCGCATTCCATAATGGCGATCCCTATGTAACCGAGGAAAGTGCTGCAAGAGAGGACTTTTATGAAATAACCGGATTCCCAACTGTAAAATTTGACGGTGTTCAGGAGTTTATCGGTGGTTCTGCCACAGAATCAATGATTGATAACTATATTCCAATAGTAGAAGATCGTATGGCCATGCCAACCCCTATTAAGGTTGATCTTGAAGATGTAAACTTCGATGGTACTACTTTTACTGCCGATGTAAACATTAATCCGGTAAGTATATTTCCTGAAGGTGAAATTGTATTGTATGCTGTTATCACCGAATCACACATTGATTACGCCTGGCAAACCCAGTTTGAAATGAATCATGTGGACCGGGCAATGTTCAACGGGGCTAATGGTTATCCACTGGACTTATCAGGAGGCCAGCAAATTGTTCCTATTGAATTTACTTTGGACGTTACCTGGGTACCTGAACTATGTGAAGTAGTTGTTTATGTTCAGCATACCGCAACAAAAGAGGTGTTTAATGCAGACAAGGTGGAGGTTAAAGAAATTGAAAAATTTGCTGATGTTAATGTCACTGCTGTGGACAATAATGGTTCGGCATTAGAAGGTGTACTTGTCCACTTCGGAGAACTTTCAGAATTAACAAATACCGAAGGTCAGGTAACTTTCGCTGATGTGGAACCCGGTCCCTATTTATTTTCTTATGGAAAAGCAGGCTATTTACCCGGGCTTTCCAGTACGAAAGTGGTAAGGTTAGAAAATCTGGAATTTAATGTTGAATTGATTCTGGCTAACATCATCTTCAGTGAAGATTTTGCAGATACTAATAACTGGCCTCCGGTTGGCTGGGAATTAACTGGTGACCTTCCTGATAATTGGTATCAAAGCGAAACTGCGGCTGCAGGAGGCACAGCACCTGAGTTAATGTTCAGTTGGTATCCGGCAACTATTGGAGAGTCTGATTTTATTACCCCGGTTGTGGATCTCACAGGCCGTAGCAATGCCTCACTCATTTTGAAACAGTATGTGAGTAATTACCAGGGGGAAACTGCGGAAGATTATGAACTTTTTATTCTTGCCTCAACTGGAGATGGCTGGAATACATTATGGTCAACAATTCCCAAGAATATTGATCCTGAAATTCTTCAAATTGAACTTGGAGAAGAATATCTCACTGCAGGTAGTATTCAAATTGCATTCCGCTTTTCGGGCGATTCTGATAAAATAAATAATTGGAATCTTGATGATGTTTGGGTTGTAGAGGAGATTACAGAAGTCGCAACTTACAAAGCGGCATTTAATGTAACAGATCTTGATGGAGGCAATCCAATTGCGAATGCAACTATAACCATTTCGGGTTTTGATGCTGTAACTACTGATGCGGAAGGTAAAGCAATGATCAGTGGGTTGGCTGACGGCACATATTCCTATACTGTAATTGCAACCGACTATATTGAAGTTAGTGGTAACCTGACTGTGAATGGTTCAGACATAAGCCTTGGTGTTGAAATGCAAACTACCGGCATCAATGAAGAACTGGCACGGAAAATTAAAATCTATCCTAATCCGGCGAAAAATACACTCTGGATAGAAAATCTTGATAAAGCGAACATCAGGATTTATAGCATTGTAGGAGCATTGGTGATTAATGATGAGGGCATTTATGGTAAATACAAAGTCGATCTGTCATTTCTTCAGAATGGGAACTATATTATAAAAATTTCTGAAGGTGGTGCGGTGATGACTTCACGTGTGAGCATTGTTAAATAATGTCCAATTCAACTTTGCTTTTTCTTGAGGAGCCCCTCACAGGGCTCCTCTGCTTTTTAAAGAAACAACCAAATTAAGTAGAAAGATGAATAAGAAAATTAAAATTGAGACTATTATTTTCCAAACCGGTCTAATTGTATTAGCGGTAATAAGTATTGTTTATTTCTGGGATCAGGTTGAATTTTACTATTGGTTATCCAATACCATAAGAACAGGAACTATAATATTAATTCTTATAGGTTTTTGGACTTTGCTATGGATAGTTCTTAAAGTAATGGAAATAGATAAACTAAACAATAAACAAACAAAGTAAAAGTAATCATCATAGGAAGAAAAACCGGCCTAATCAGAGGATACTCTTATAAATCCCCGATAAGCGCCGATGTAAAAACTATTGCCCGGGCCGAAAGTAAAAGTACCCCAGATGTTATTAAACACTTTGCGGTCGTAATGCTTTGAGCCCAGAGACCCCCACTTCAGCAGGAAATTGATGTTGTCACCAAAATGACCTTTTTCGAAATATGGTTTGATGTAAAACACCCTTAATCCTGTCTTGTAATCAATACCGGTGATTTGCCAGTCGTAATGGCCATCGTAGTCGTCATCCGAACGGTTGTACACATACATCATCCCTACCGGTGTGGATAATTTCGGAGTGGCTGTTTTGCAGTCGTAATTGCCACTTGCCGGCCAGTTTTCAACCACTTCAAAAATTCCTTTCGTCTCATTGTAATCAAAGCGCATGATGCCACCGGGGGTTATATTGTCTTCAAACGGGTCCTCATAACCATAAGTATTAGCGAGAATGAAACTGTTGTCATAGGCAACAACTGAGTTTTCTACCGCGGCGCCGGCATTGGTAAATAATTTGTGCTTAGAGACCAGCAGTCCGGTTTCCTGCGAGTAAATACAAAGGTTTACCTGGAGTGAGTCGTTATCACAAATGGCCACAAAGCGATCATCCATCAGGGTGGGGGTAGTTCCGCTTCCGGCATTCAACTGGCCGGGCTTGACCTGTCTATCGTTGTTATAAACCAAGTCACCTTCCTTGTATGCTTCAACCCATTTTGGATCAAGCTCAATCTGTTTGTTCTCCTCGTTAAAATGTAGTTTGTATAAAGCATAATTGGAAACAATATAAACCCCATCCTTCCCAATAGAAAATGAATTCTGGATTTCTTCACG
>JAUXDH010000098.1 GCA_030618545.1 Chlorobiota bacterium | reverse complement strand
CCATAAAATACAATGTTGAAACCAACTGACGGATCAAATGGCATAATTATATTGTGTCCGGCAATGAAAAGTTTGATCAGTTCAGAAAGAGTGCTTTTCGCTTCTTCTTCGGTAAGTATATCTGCCGGAATGGTAACCGGTGAATCATCGAAGTTCCATACAAACAAGGTGTCTTTTGGTTTGCCTGAAGCAATCAATGCCAGGTGCTTTAACCAGGCTTCAAGAATATATTTTCTTGTACCACTTTTTGGCGCTTTCATATTGCTCCCCCCTTTTTTTCCTGACAGGCTATATGCCAGGCACCTCCCATTGTATATTTCCTGCACCGATCCTTCCAGTTTTATCCCATCGAATTGAATGCTGATCGTTTCCCTCTCTTCATCTGATCCCTGCTTCTCTGTGTCCAAAATATCTTTGATATGTTTTAACTCAGCTTCGACTGTCTCCATACTTAACTCTGCCATATTTGCCAGCGGCAGCATGCCCAATTTCTTTTCTTTATCAATGAATGATAGTCTTTCCTTCTGGTCAATAGATTTAAGGATGGTGGTTTTAACCAGGTATTCGTCCAGTTTGTTCAGCTCAAACTTTTCAAATTCCGGCAAAAGCACTTCCTCATCGTTGTAGTAAATTTTCAGGGTTTTGTTGTAGTACAATTTAAAAGGGTTTTTGAAGAACCATATGAGTTCATCAAGGGTTATTTTACTGAAATCAAGTACTTTGCTGTCGGGAATTGATCCGGCAGGTTTTTCAGTATCAGAGGATGTTACTTTCGAATAAGAATAAAGTTTATTGTCGGTTGAGTTGTACCTGCTGCTAAAAGAATGCAAGGGGTGGTGGGTAACGAGTTTTTCTATCACATCCTCTGCCTTTCCCTGGTATGAATCGCTGACATAGTTAATCAACTCGTCGATGAGCAGCGAAGGAGGTATTTTAGCGTTATCCTTTGTGTTTCGTCCAATATAACTCAGGTAAAGATGTTCATCAGCGGCAAGGAGGGTTTCCAGAAAAAGATGCTTATCGTTGTCTTTCACATTTCTGTCGTCCGGTTGGCGATGGGCAGCAATCAGGTTAAATTCAGGATCAACTTTTGTTCGCGGGAATTTTTTATTGTCGAGCCCGAGTACTGCCACCACTTTAAAGGGTAAGCTGCGCATCGGTATGAGTGAGCTGAAGGTAACAGAACCTGTGATAAAATCTCCTGACCGGGATTCACCAAATAACAAATCAATGATGGACTTTTTGAAAACTGTGAATCCAACCTCATCAGTAAAATATGCAGCCACCTCGTCAAGCGAAGCCAGCTTATCGATCACGTATTTGTACTCCCGGTCATTTTCATTTTTTACAAAAATAAACCTGTTAACAATCTGATCGATCAGGTAATCCTTCCAGGCAGTGAGCGTTCTTTTCCTGTGTCTTAGCGCCAGGCTCTGTTTCAGGTCATCTACCAAATCAATAAAACGCAACACCTCCCTGGCAGTTTCTCCCTCCATTTGGTCCACCGGATAAACTGCGTCGCCTTCATCTTCATAAGCATCACTTCCCTTGATTGCATAACCGAGGATCAGCCTTCTGATACCATAGGACCAGCTAACATAATTAGTGTTGTTTTCAACTTCGCCGCTAATGCCTGTCCTGATGTTGCTCTCTCTAATCACATCACGAATGATGTCGGTATTGGTAATGCCATACCTCACCCTTATGTATGCCGAATCGAGAAGCTGCACAACTTTTTCAGAAGAGAATTCTTCTTCCGACAAATTGAGGATCATATCAATGACTCCGACAATGTTATCACCACCTGCATAAGCCCGGTCAGCGATTGAATAGGGAATGCGGCTTTTTCCGGGTACGTTGTCGAAAACCGCCTTAATGTAGGGTGTGTAAAGATCAATGTCGGTTGTTAAAACAATGATGTCTTTTGGAAGCAGGTCATTTTGATTCTCAAATAGATTGAGCAGGTAATTGTACAGGGCTTCCAACTCCCTTACCTGTGTATAAGAGGAATTGATTTGTAAAGATGAATCTTCCAGGTCGTCGCTGTAAATCTTTTGCTTTTCATCCGTGCTGTTCTTGTAGATGTCGTTTTGGATTTTGTGCAATAGCGAATCATTTGCACGTTCAAGCAAATTTGAATTGTCCAGCGTGTCCAGTGTAGCTTCATCAAATAACATTAAAAAAGTATCCCTTATTACCCTGCCGTAATTCATCAGCAATTCGTTACCTTTTTCAAACAGCAATTCATCAGGATCCTGACCGGTAGCATCTTCGATTGCAGCCAGGTGTTTTTCCGACTTTGTGTCGTACCAATAGGTTTCCGGTGACGGATTCACAAAATAGAAGTTTACCTGAATGTGTGTTCCAAGCAGTTTGAAAAGTTCAATGTGTATCCTGGTAAGAATCGACAGGCCAAACACAGAGATTTTTGGATAATTTTCTTTCAACTTTTCTATAAACTGCTGATCGTTCAGCATCTTCTCTTTCAACTTGTCAATCAGTGTAACCCGGTCATCAGGTTGTTCCGGAAATCTTTTTCTGATAGTTTGCCACAACCACGATTGCCATCTTTCATGATGTTGATGTGATTTTATTTCCGGATGCCTTCCCTGGTTCCATTGTCTGATAAAGTCGGGCCTGTAAATTGAATACTGGTCAAACAGGTCAGCAACTTTAGCAGCCAGTTGCATCCTTTTGAGATCATCGTTTTTGTAGAATGCGGCTACCTGTTTAAACCTGTTTTTGAACTCATCGTCATTGAGCAGGGAAAAAATCTGCCATTGCAGGTGATGGTTTGAGAAGATCATTGACTTCTCAAGTCCTGCCAATTTCACTACTTCATCTATGAAAGCGTTGGGTTTCAGATATTCAAAATTGGCAAAGACTTGATTTTTTGCTGCCAGGCTGATGGACAACCACCGGTTCATGCCGGTAGTTTGCGTAACGATCCTGACCTTGCTGAGAATGGGCGATGCGTCCAGGAGTAAGTCTCTGCTCAATGATTCTGCCAGTTTTTCAAGGCTGTTGGATATTTTTAACTGGAAACTCATGCTTAGTACTTTAGGTTTTCAATTCGTTGCCTGATTCCGGAAGCACGGGATACTTTTTTCTCAACGGCTTTCATGATGATGTCATCCTGGGCTATGATCAATGTATGCTTTTTAGCACGCGTCACTCCTGTGTAAAGAAGTTCTCTTGTAAGGATGGGAACATGGTCTTTATCCGGCAAAATAATGACCACATGTTCAAACTCAGATCCCTGGCTTTTGTGAATGGTCATGGCAAATACTGTTTTGAATTCGGCAATGAAACCTGGCAATACTTCTTTTAAATCAGGATTTCCCTTCTCATCAACACTTTCAAAATAAGCCTTCAGGACGCCTTCTGCGTCACTGCGGATGATGCCTACATCTCCATTGTACAAACCAAGGGAATAATCATTTCTGGTTACGATAATTGGCTGATTATGGTAAAAAGTGAAAGATGGATTGATCAGCCCTTTCTTTTTCAGGTAATTCCCGATAAGGTTATTGAAGTTATTTATCCCAAAATTGCCTTCATTCACCGCGCAAAGCACCCTTATGTTGTTGATCAGGCGCAATGCTTTTTGAATATCCTGCTCACGAATATAATCTGCAAAACGATCGATTTCTTCAATAAATTCCCTGTTGTTTGATAGTTGCTCAAAGTCGAATTCATTCACAATGGTCACCCCTTCACCGGTTTTGCTTTTAAATGAAGAAAGGTCATCAAGATTGCCTGTAATCACTCCCTTACTGAATTTTCCTATTCCTTCATCGTCTTTGAAGCGGTAACTTTTCTTCAATTCAATGATCTTTTCCGAAAGCAGGTTTATGGACTGACTCAATTCAAACTGCACAGGTATTTTTGAAGCAGGTCCGGTGATGAAACCATTGATGAACCGGATGGTTGGGGTTTCCAGAAAATTCATCTGGTTTGATTGTGTGAGGCATAGGTCTCCAAAAATACTGCCTGCTTCCACTGATGCCAGTTGGTCTTTGTCTCCCAATAATATAAGCCGGCTGTTGGGTGCAAGTGCAACTATCAGTTTGGCCATTATGCTGGCAGCGATCATGGATGATTCATCAATGATAACAACATCAAAATCGAGGGGGTTCTCTTTATTGTGCTTGAAGTAGGGTGTGTTAAACTTACTGCCAAGCAATCTGTGGATGGTGCTGGCATTAATCCGGTCAAACTTATCCTTAATTTCTTTATTGATACCTGAAAGATCTTCTTTTGCCACAGCCAGAGATTCATTCAGCCGGGATGCCGCCTTTCCTGTTGGCGCTGCAAGTGCAACTTTTAAACCAGGCTGCATTGTAAATAAAATAGCGAGTATTTTGGCTACGGTAGTGGTTTTTCCCGTGCCAGGACCACCGGTAATGATCAGGAAATTATTGGTGATTGCCCTGATGGCGGCCACCAGTTGCCAGTCTGTTTCGTTTTGCACGACATCTGTTGTTGGGGTAAACAGCCCGGTTACCAGGTTTTTCAGTTCATTTAATTGCTTGTTCTTTATCGCTGAGAAGTAGGGGTCAGGCTGGTTACCAGGACTTCTTATGCCGTCGATAATATCGCTTTCGTATTGAAAATACCGCTGCAGATATAATCTCCCATTTTTATAGATGAAAGGTTGAACATTGCCACTCTCCTGAGAAACGAGCGGGTTAGCTAATAAACTTTCGGTAGTGATTGTTTCCCCATCTGAGAGAAATGGATTACGTTCGGCATATTTTGAATCATCTGCTCTCCTGATTTCTTCGTTATAATCTTTGATGTCAACACAGATATGCCCGTCTTCAAGTTTTTTGGAAACAGCATAAGCTGCCGCTTTTAGGTTCCTGTCTGTTCCGATATGGTCGGCGAATACCTTGTGAATATCAGTTATATCTTTCATATCATACTGATTGTCAATGTTGATCTACGATAGGGGTTCAACATCTAATTTATTAAAAAATGCGATGGAAGACAAACTGTTGATAAATATATCCAGCCCGTCGTCAGAAAGGACGTGATCGTGTTGGAAGTAAATAAAAAAACAAGGCAGTTAGAAATGCCTGTGCAGGGTGCAATTCAAAGCCACCTTCTTTGATGGTGGATATTTACTCAAATGGTCTAAAGCATTTCCTCCCTGTTACGCATTCCTCCGGCCCTGCAAAGCTGTTATCCGGGCCTATGGCTCCTGCAGTTTGAACACACCAGTACTGGGTACTTGGGTCTTTCACTCCATGCCAGAAATTCCCACCACTTTCCAACATCCCAAAAGAGTTCTTTGCTTTCAGGAGCCTGCATGTGGGTTTTATATCTTTTTCCGGGATTGTCATAATTATAATTCAATGGATTAATTACGTCCTGAATTTCATTCCATCATTCGCGCCTTATGTCCACTCTGAAAAGGTATTTTCTTGCCACAAAGGCTCAAAGGCACTAAGAATCACCAAGAATAATATCCTCGTTTTCTTTGCTTAGTGAGCCTTTGTGTTTTTGTGTCTTGGTGGCATTTTATTGTTTCTTTTGTTTTTGGAGTATACTCAGCCTTCCATTCCATTATTCCTTTCTTCCACTTCTTCCAATATTCCTCTCTTCCACCCTTCCATTCTCCCTTTCCTTTTTAAACCAATGCCAACAAGGCTCGTTTGATGATGGTTTCAAAGATCGGGATCTTGTAGGCATTTTGAGAAAGTGGTGTAGCATCTGCCATAGCAGCTTTACCTGCCGCCGTGGCTGATTCTTCATTGATGATCTTGCCTTTGACCACTTTCATAGCCGGCTCCGACAAGAAAGGAACAGGTGCCGCAGCCCCAAGTACGATATTTGCTTTTTTACATTTATCTTCGTTTAGCTCAGCCACCACAGCCACATCAGCAATTGGCCAGTCATTTGATTCCCGCTCGCCCATTTTGATGTAGTGGCTTTTGGTTTCACCCTTTGCAGATGGGATGATCACTGCCGTGATGATTTCATTTGCTTCGAGTATGGATTCACGTGTTCTGTCAACGGAAGGTAAAACGAAAAAATCATGTATTGAAATTACCTTCACCTTACCTCCCTGACCGGTGATCTCAATGGCAGCATCAAAGGCCATCAATGCAGTTGAAAGAGAAGACGAATGCACACTTGCGCAATCTTCATTCATCACTATGGCATGGTACTGATTTTCGCCTGGTTGAGCATAGCATACTGATGATCCTTTGCGGAAACAATCATGGTACATTGAACGGAAATACCAGCACCGGGTTCTCTGGGCAAGGTTTCCACCCAGGGTAGCCATCTTCCTGATCTGAGGAGTAGCAGCCTTTTCAGCCGCCTGGTGCAAAGCAAGGTAATCCTCTTTAATTCGTGCATTCGTTGCTATCTTATCCAAAGTAACATTTGCCCCCAGACTCAATCCTTTTTTCTCATCATAGGAAACCTCATCCATGCCGGGAATATTGCGGATGCTCACTATTTTCTCGGGTTTGGATAATCCCTCCTTTATCAGATCAAGTAAATCGATCCCCCCGGCTTTCAGTACCGAAGCCTGTTCGGATGCACCAGGCTGAATTGTTGATGAAACCGTGGAATTTACCTTTTCAAGTGCTTCTTCAATGCTGGTTGCATCATAAAAACTGAATTTATTCATCGTCGTTCTTTTTTACTTTGTTAAGAGCTTCCAAAACCTTTGCAGGTGTAATGGGCAGTTCGTAGATTCTCACACCAATCGCATTGTACACAGCATTGGCAACCGCTGCCGCTGTGGCAATGTTTGCCGGTTCTCCAATGCCGGTGGCATCGGTAGATGAGCGGGCGCCGTAATCTTCTACCATCTCGATCCCGATCTCAGGAATCTCAAAAGAAAAAGGCATCTTGTACTGATCCAGGTTGGCATTCACCTGATGTCCGGTATCTTTGTCTATTATCCTGTTTTCATAAAGGGCATAAGCTATTCCCTGGATAATACCTCCATTGACCTGACTTTCAATTTGTGCAATATTCAACGGACGGCCGCAACTGTGCGCGGCAACCACACGATCAACTTTAATAAAGCCCGTTTCCGTATCTACGGATACTTCGACAAATTGTACAGATCCCAGTTCTCCATAGCCAATGGTTCCAAGCATGAACCCACCATAGTCGTCCGAACGGCTTGCGGTAACAGTTAATTGTTCAGTGCGCATCCTGCTCAGGACCTCCTTGTAATGCAGTTTTTTGTCCGGATTATCCTTTATCATAAAGAAACCGTTCTCGGTAATAATATTTTCAGTTTCGGTTTCGAGCCTTCCGGCAGCTATGTCCAGAAGTTTCAATTTGACGTCATAGGCTGCGTTTCGTGCCGGAGGGGTGATTGCCCCTGTTACGATACTTCCTCCGGATGATGGTCCGATAGGGAAAATAGTATCACCGATCATGACAGTAATGTCTTCCGTTTTTAAGCCTAATTCTTCAGCAACAACCTGGGCTAGTATTGTTTTGGTGCCGGTGCCAATATCCTGGACAGCGGAACGGACCTCTATCGCACCATCACGCATGACCCTTATTTCAACAGTTGAATCGAGGTTGACAAACCGTGGCCAGTGGGCCTGGGCAAGGCCAACTCCTTTTTTTACAGGACCATTGCTGCTGCCGGCTTCTTTGGGGTTTTTCCAGCCAAACTTCTCTGCCCCACGTATCCTTTCCACTTTACGGATAGTACTCTTGTCGATGACATCCCTCAGCTTTAGTGGATCCATGTCGAGTACTACTGACAGTTCATCAACGATCTGCTCAAGGGCAAAGGCTCCCTGAACGTTACCCGGCGCCCTGAATGCTGCTCCGGGACCGGCGTTGGTAAAGACATCGTATTGCTGGGATTTGAAATTAGGACATTCGTACATAGCCTGGGCGATGTGACCCACACCTGCACCAAGACCAACCCCTGCAGTGCCGTAGGATACCAGTTTCATTGCAGTTAGCGTACCATCTCTTAAAGCTCCTATTTTCATGTGCTGGATGGAATTGGGACGGTTACCTGCTGAAACATGTTCTTCTTTTCTGTCTAACATCAGGCTTACCGGACGCCCTGATTTTTTGGACAAATGTCCGGCCATCACACCAAAATTGCCCAATCCGTGTTTGGCGCCAAAGCCACCGCCCATGAAGTCACAGATCACCCTCACTTTACTTTTGGGAAGGTTGAAATGCTCTGCAAAATCATTGCGAACACCTTTGGTTGATTGGGTGGAAGCATAAACAGTAACATCTCCATGGTCAAAATCTACTACTACGCCATGGGTTTCCATGGGACAATGTGTTTGTACCTGGGTGCGATAAGTTCCTTCAACAATGACATCTGCTTCGGCAAAACCCTTTTCCGGATCACCCCGTGGTCCGCCGTAAAAACTTCCTTCAGAAGGGCCGCGAACATTGCCTTTCGATTTCAGGCCCTGCTCGATCTCTTCTCCGCCATCAGAACCCTCCTGGTCAACGTCAGTGGCATAAACTACCGGCGCGTTTTCTTTAAGAGCGTCATCGATATCTGCAACAAAATCTTTAAATTCATATTCTACCTTCACCAGTTGCAGGGCTTCTTCGGCTATAACATTACTGGTTGCAGCAACGCCAAGGATTGCCTGACCGGCATATTTAACTTCAGGATAATTACGTTGCTGACTATCTTTTGGATTGGCGCCCTCTATCATATTATCAAACACATGGACTGCAAAAACACCGGGATAGTTTTCCGCGGCAGAGGTGTCGATCGACTTGATTTTTGCATGTGGAAAATCCGCCCTCAGCATCCTGCCATACAACATGCCGGGAAGCTGCACATCGGCCGTGTATTGTGCTGTTCCTGTAACCATTGCGAGCGCGTCAGTCCTTTTAATCCTTTTACCAACAACCTTGAGTTCCTCATTCACCGGCCACGCAGGGGGCTCGGTTACCGGGATTTCTCTTTCAATTTCTGATAAGTTGTAACCGGGAATACCATGCGGCAGTTTAATTTTCTTTTTTTCCATTTCTCAGTGATTTACATTTTTTTGGCGGCATCAAGGGTAGCAGAAAACACATTGGGGTGGGTGCCACAACGGCAAAAGTTGCCCCTTGTAGCATCCTTCACATCTTCCATATCCGGATCTGAATTTTCTTTCAGTAAATTAGCTGCACTCATGATCATTCCGGAAGTACAAAATCCGCACTGTGAGGCATCATGCTCAATGAAAGCCTCTTGCAGGGCGTGTAGTTTTCCTTTAGTGGCAAGTCCCTCAATGGTGGTGACTTCTCTTTCGTCTACTTCCACGGCCAGCGTCATGCAGGACAAGGTGGGGACACCATCAAGCCATACCGTACAGGCCGAACAGGATCCACGGTCACAACCTATTTTAGTCCCTGTTAGTTGCAGCTCTATTCTCAGCGCATCGGCAAGGGTAGTCCTGGGTTCTATAGAAAGCTGACGTGCTTTGCCATTCACTTTCATCCTGATGTTCACCACATCGGGGCCGAGAGTTTTATCCGGGGGAAACTGCTGGCCTTTCAGGGTCATCACTCCTGAACTTGCAATCACAGTTCCTGCAGCGGTCAGACCAGCGCCTTTGAGGAAGCCACGCCGGCTGAATGTACCCTTTTGCGGGGGGGTGGTTTTCTTTTCTTTTTGTTTCATATTATTCTTTGTAAACCCTGCCCTGAAGGACAGGGTAACTTATCATTGGGTTGTATAACTTACGCTATCAATTAGGATACTGTCTTTCAGTTTCCCCGTCCTTTAGGGCGGGGTTCGGGGTTTCGTAAATCAATCTTCTTCAGGTCTTCCACCGTGTCTATATCCACCTCACCTCCAGCAAATGGTATCGTTGCCATAATCTCTTCTGAAGCATTTTCAACAAGGTATTGCTTTGCCCCATGTTCATCCGGAATAGTCAGCAGTTCTTCAAAAAAGATTTTGTCGTACAAAACAGGCGCTCCCCTGATACCGCCATAAGCAGAAGCAATAATTTGTTTTCCTGTTTGTGCGTAAGTATCAATCAATTTGTCAAATATCGTAGAAGACAGGGATGGTTGATCACATACGGAAATGATAACAGCATCCAATTTCTTGTTTTTCATCATCATCATTTTAAGCCCGCATTTTATTGAACTCCCTATTCCTGATTCCCAACTTTCATTGAACACCAATTCCACTTCAGACCGGCTGATGAGGGATTCATTCTGCTTCCTGTTGGCCCCGCTTACAACTACAGTGTGATC
>JAUXDH010000096.1 GCA_030618545.1 Chlorobiota bacterium | reverse complement strand
GCGATGTCAGCGCCGGCAACAAAAGCTTTTCCTTCCCCGGTGATAACTACAACCCTGACATCCCGCATGTCGGAGACTTTAGAAACGAAATCATCCATTTCGTCGAAAAATCTTGTGTTAAGGGCATTCATGGCTTCAGGCCTGCTGATGGTTACAAGGGCGATGCCATTTTCAATGTTTGTTTTGAGTATCTGGTAATCCATTTGTGCTGGTATTTGGTTATCCAAAAATAAGAATTATTAAGGTACTATCTGGCAAAATCAACCTCCTTTAACTTATTATTTCAGCTCAATTTGCTACCCTTTTTAACATTTTACCAATTATTTAACAATTCAATATACCGAATGATATTATTTTTGCGTTTCTATTTGTGTCTGCACATGCAACAGATTAAAAACATAAGCTCAAAATTAATTGCCATCCTTACTGTTGTGGCTTTCTTTTTCAGTACTACCGGTTTTACCCTGCATAAGAATAATTGTGATTATGAGGGAGAACAGATTGGCCTGACGATAATAGATGATTGCTGTGAGAAAGAGATCGTACAGGAGGTTTCAGATGGTGGTGCAGTGGAAAGCCGTTGCTCGCCTGTTCAGGAGGAGTCTGACTGTTGTGAAGATGATCAGTCCTACCATAAGTTGTCAAACTCGTTTGTGCAGCCCGAAAAGGAGAAAACCGATATCAATTGGATCCAACAGGCAATTATTATTAAAGATCTGGAAATAATAGAACGGGAGGAGAGTATTCCTGTATCTCCTGATTATAATACCCATAAAAAGAAACCGGACAGGAATAAATACCGGCTATATCACAGGGTTAAACTCGACCCGGCACTCATCTGATTTATTCTTGCATCGAAAGGTTTTCCTTTCGATAAGTCATTGGTTATACCATTTTAATACGGTATGGCCTTATTCTACATTTTTTATAGGATCAGATGAAAATCAAAATAATCATATTGTTTTCAATATTGCTTTTTATAGTGTTGGAATCGACTGCACAGAAGTTGAGCGGACATGTTTATGAGATACTTGAAAACAAAAAAAGCCCACTGGTTGGTGCAAATGTATACCAGTTGAATACCACGAACGGAACATCAACAAATGACCGGGGGTTTTTCAGTATTGGACTGATCGATAACAAGAACGAAGAACTCGTGATCAGCTATGTAGGTTATCAGAATGATACCCTCGCGCTGTCGGGTCAGGACTTCAATGCGCTGGATATTGTATTGCAGGAAGAAAATGATTTAAATGAAGTAGAGATCGTTTCAAGGCAAAAAGGAGGCTTTGTTTCAAGGACAAGTACCAGAACGATTGAATCAATAAGTGGCGAAGGATTAAAACAGGCAGCATGCTGCAACCTCTCCGAAAGTTTCGAAAACAGCGCTACCGTTAGCATAAGTTTTAGCGATGCCGTTACGGGAGCCAAACAGATAGAAATGCTTGGACTTGCTGGAAAGTAC
The DNA here is from genome assembly GCA_030618545.1 of Chlorobiota bacterium. Taxonomy (GTDB): domain Bacteria; phylum Bacteroidota; class Bacteroidia; order Bacteroidales; family F082; genus JAADID01. Next base: position 9,009 of record JAUXDH010000096.1, on the reverse strand, counting down.
ACCCAGATCATGCAGGAAAACATTCCAAATTTGAGGGGGCTGGCGGAACCTTATGGGCTTGGCTATTATCCGGGTGACTGGCTGCATTCGATACAGGTTTCAAAAGGAGCAGCGTCTGTCATTAATGGATATGAATCGATTACAGGGCAAATTAATCTTGAGATCAAAAAGCCGCAGGATAGTGAGAAATTCTTTCTAAATCTTTACGGAAACCAATTCGGCAAATTTGAAGGGAACCTCAATGGCAGGATTAAAATCAGTGACCAATGGAGCACGATGGTTCTTTTTCATGGAGAAAACATGAGTATCAAACATGATAAGAATAATGATACTTTTCTTGATATGCCACTGGTAGATCAGTACAATTTCTACAACCGCTGGAATTACAAAACCGACAATATCCATTTTGATGCCGGCGTTCAATACCTTACTGAAAACAGAAGAGGTGGACAGGTGTACTTCAATCCCAATGAAGAACGCACCGAGGACAATGGATATGGAATCGGAATTGAAACCGACAGGATTCAGTCTCATCTGAAGTTAGGTTACATTTTTAAGAACAGGGATTTTACAAGCATTGGCTTTCAGAACCAGTTTGTGAGTCACAAACAAAATTCTTTTTTTGGTCTTACAGATTACAATGCTGATCAGGTGTCATACTATGGTAATCTTCTGTTTCAGTCTTATATTGGAACGGTATCCCACAGTTACACTACAGGTATCAGTTTTTTGTATGACTCTTTTCAGGAAGTGTTAAACGACAGTTCATTTAACCGCATTGAAAGTGTTCCGGGGGCATTTTTTCAATACACTTATTCCGATGGTAAAAAACTGAATATCATTGCCGGTATCAGGGGCGATTGGAACAGCAGTTACGGATTTCTGCTTACGCCAAGGTTTAATGTCCGCTACAGTCCAACTGAGCGTGATATCTTACGTGCAAGCGCAGGCAAAGGCTATAATTCTCCCAATGTTATTTCTGATAACACCGGATTATTTACCACCTCAAAGACTATTCATGTTGCAAGAGGCATCGACATTGAATCAGCCTGGAATGCGGGCTTGAGTTACAGCAGGTACTTCAACCTGAGCGACCGTGAATTGATTCTGGCGTTTGACCTTTTTTACACCAACTTTCAGAATCAGGTGGTGGTCAACAGGGATACTGATCCTTTCAATGTGTACATTGCCAACCTTGATGGGAGATCATATTCCACCAGTTTTCAGGCAGAAATAAGGTATGAAGTTATCAGGGATTTTGATGTCTTGCTTGGTTTCAGGTATAATGATGTCAGGACTACTATCGATAATAGCTTAGTAGAAAAAGAGATGGTCAACAGGTACAAGGGGCTATTGTCTCTTTCCTATGCAACCAACCTGAAGAAATGGCAATTTGACCTCAACTTGCAGGTGAATGGCGATGCCCGTTTATACAATACATCATTCAATCCACCTGAATACCGGCGGCCGTTACGATCACCGGTATATATGCTGATGAATGCACAGGTGACAAAATATTTCAAAAGATGGGAATTGTATTTTGGTGGTGAAAACCTTACCAACTACAAGCAAAACAATCCTATCATCTCTCCCGAGGATCCGTTTGGGGACTATTTCGATGCGACCATCGTTTGGGCCCCGATCATGGGAATTAAAGTTTATGCAGGAATTAGAGTAACACTTAAATAAATTAGAACAATGAAAAAAATAGTTTTATTGATTATCACAGTATTTTCTTTTACGCTGCTTCAAGCCAATACTCTTGAGGAGTTCAACTATGATGAAAAAGAAAGCAAATACGATACGGTAAAAATCAAGACTTCGGCAGTGTGTAAGATGTGTAAAGAACGCATTGAACATGATATGTCATTCGAGAAGGGTGTGAAAGCCGTTGAACTTGACCTGGAAACCCAGGTACTTACTTTAGTTTACAGGAAAGACAAAACCACAGAAGAGGACCTGAAAATAGCCGTTACCAAAATCGGCTACGATGCGGATGATATGGTTGCAGACCAGAAAGCGCATGACAGGTTGCCGGGCTGTTGCCAGAAGGATGTGGAGCCGCATTAAACCACCCGGGAATATTTCACGCAGCGACGCAGTGATCGCTGCGTGAAATAAAACATGATCATTCGCGAATCCGCGGCTAATAAGCCATTAGTCTTCAATTCGTGATTAGTGGCTTCTAATAGTTAAATCTGTTGAATTCGCTTTCACGCAGCGACGCGGCGATCGCTGCGTGAAACATTATTTTTTGAATCCTTATGCCAGGGAAGAAAACTACAACCCCAGACTCATGCTCACCAATTCGGCGATGTCATAGTTCTTCACTTCTTCTTCTTTGTTCTTATACTTGATGCCATCGGTCATCATCACCATACAAAACGGACAGGCCGTTGCTATGATATCACAACCTGTTCGAAGCGCCTCTTCAGTTCTCTCGATGAAGACTTCCTTATCACCTTTCTCAGCCTCTTTGAACATCTGTCCTCCGCCGGCGCCGCAGCAAAGTGCAAAACTTTTGTTCCTTTCCATCTCGACTTTGGAAGAAGGAATCGCATTCAACACAGAACGGGGAGCTTCATATTCACCATTGGCCCTGCCAAGATAGCACGGGTCATGGAAAGTGATCTTTTTATCCTTCAAGGTGCCACCATTCATTTTCACTTTTCCGGAATCAATTAAATGCTGCAGGAATTGTGTGTGGTGGATCACTTCATAATTGCCTCCAAAATCAGGGTATTCATTCATCAATGTGTTGAAGTCATGGGGGCAGCAGGTTAAAATCTTTTTGATCTCGTAGCCACTCAGGATTTCAATATTCATCAATGCCTGCATCTGGAAAAGCATCTCGTTACCAGCACGTCGTGCTATATCACCGCTGTCGGTTTCTTCTATTCCAAGAACCGCGTAATCAACCTTGAAGTGGTTCAGCACTTTAATAAATTCACGTGATACTTTTTTATACCTGTCATCAAAGGCACCGGCGGATCCAACCCAGAAAAGGTATTCCGGTTTTTCTCCGGCAGCAAGTTTATCCGCCATCAGGGGAACCTCAAGTCCTTCCGCCCACAGCATCCTGTCTTCCGGGGAGAACTGCCACGGAGCGCCATTGTTCTCAATGTTAGCGAAGGCTGTATTCAATCCGGATGGAGCTTTTGATTCCTCCATCACCAGGTAGCGGCGCATGTCAAGAATCAAAGAAGGCTGATTGATATTCACCGGACACTCCTGGGCGCAGGCATTGCAAAGTGTGCAGGCCCATAGCTCTTCTTCCGTAAGGTAAGTACCAGACAGTTGTTTGCCATCGTCATAATCCAAACCTTCCTTCACCAAGCCGGGTCCTTTCTCTTTCATCCGGGCACGGGTATCCATCATCACTTTCCGGGGCGACAGCAGCTTGCCTGTGATATTGGCAGGACATACGGAAGTGCACCTCCCACATTCGGTACAGGAAAGGGCATTCATGTAATTCACCCAACTGACATTCTCCACATCCAATACACCAAAACGTTCCACTTCCTCTTCGTCTTCAGAAGGTTCGGCGAAAGCGGCATCGGGATCCATCATCAGTTTTACTTCTTTGGTAATGTTTGGCATATTCTCCACATAACCCAGAGGTTCGATACGGCTGACAAATACATTGGGAACCGACATGAACACATGGAAATGTTTTGAATATGGAAGTATATTGGCAAAAATGAAAATCAACAAAATATGAGCCCACCAATTGATCTGGTAACCCACCCACGCTGATTCCGCCGAAGTACCAGAAGAAAATGACGCGATCCATTTGCTCACAGGATAGACTCCATGAACTTTTTCGCCGGTAGCATCGGTCCAGAGCAGGTAATCTACATTCATCAACTGTAAGGTAACCATGAGTAATAAGATAATGGTCAGCGCGATGTTGGCATCCATTTTTGAAACCTTCGTCATTTCAGGACCATAAAATCGTTTGATATGCATGAATAGTCTGCGGACTAAAAAAGCGATTATTGCTATGGTGATAACAAGAGCGAAGATATCGCCACATGCCATCATAAAATCATAAAACGGCACCATGAAACTCAGTATCCTTTCTGTGCCAAACAAGCCATCAATGATCATTTCAAGACTCCCAAAAATAATAACTATAAATCCCCACCAGACCAGTGCATGCATCAATCCAATCACTGGTTTCCGCAATATTTTTTCCTGTAGAAAGGCCACTTTGAAAGTGATCCACAATCGCTTGCCATAATCACCAAGTGGTTTCTTTTTGGTAAACTTGAAATACTTGAAAAGCCTGTTCATGGTCCAGGCAAAAACAGCAAGCGTAATGATCACTGACAGGGCGAAAAGTATCTGTTTTAACATGCGGTTGGTTTTTGGTGGTTTAAAGATTCGAAGATAGGGATTTCTTGAAAAATCAATGGGATTATGCAGTTACCCAATATCTGCAAAACCAAAAACCATGTAAGATTAGTTATCGCTGTATCCCCTAATACAAAAACCCAATCAGCCACAATGGGATTTTATTTTCATAACCGAGTTCAATATCATCGGCAGCAATAAAGGCGTTTTTTAATCCGGTTATTTGTTTTTTAGATTTGTTCCGGCCACCTATTTCGAAAGTGAATTGATGGTCTATCAGAAAATCTCCTTTTTTTGGTATGAGCACGTCATGGTCCTTAATCAACTGATTCATAAAAAAAGTCTCACGGACGGTACCAACAGCCAGGTTTTGATTGCTGTTCAGGGCATATAATAATGCTGAATTATTCAAATAAATTTTATCAGGTTTTGTCAAATGCCCTGTTGGAGAGCCTTCTTGCATGATTCTTTTTAGCAAATTGGCTTCATCAAGGGTCTTTAATAAACGCAACAAAACATCGCGGCTTAACTCTATTTTTCTGCTTAACTCGGAGATGTTTACTTTAAACGGTACACTGTCTGCTATAAAAGAAATCAGTTTCCGTAGTTTGTAAGTAGTTTGATAATTAATGTGGTCGATTGCCATTAAATCTATCTCGATTACAGTATTGATAGTACTTACCAATCGTTCATAAAACTGTCCTTTAACTTCCTTAAAAAAAGGGTACAATCCTTTTTCCAGATATTCTTTAAACAGAGGTAAAACAAAATGAATCTTATTAATGCTTGAAGCAAACTGAATATGATGTTTCAGTAAATCATCCAGCCCAAGTGTTTCAATAACAATATTTTCTTTAAGTTCCAAATACTCACGAAACGACAATTCATGCAGGTGATACATTGCAGCACGACGACTCAGATCGGCTTTTGCTTTATGTAATTGAATGGCCGAAGAGCCAGAAAAAACAATATTGAGATCGCTGAAAGTATCATATAGATTTTTTAAATCGATGGCCCATGCCGGATATCTGTGTACTTCATCTACAAACAAATACCGTCCTCCTCTCAAATAAAAATCTTCGGCCATTTCAAACAGACGGTTTTTAGCAAAATAAAAATCATCAAGGGAAACGTAAATTGCTTTATTCGAACGTGAATATTCTTTTTTAATCTGTTGAAGCATAAGGGTTGTTTTACCCGTTCCCCTGGCTCCAGTAATACCAATAAGTCTGTCGCTCCACTCAATTTGCGCGTATAAATACCTCACAAACCTAACTGATGTTTTTGAAACTTTCAGCTGTGAATATTTCAATAGGTTTTCCATATTAATGTTTTTTATAAACAACAAAAATAAAATTATTATGTTGTATATAAACAACAAAATAAAAATTATTTTTGTTTTTATTCAGTATGGATCTTATCGTAGGCCGATGCAATGATGAGTGGCAGGCCAATCCAATCCAAGAATCTTTATCTTTGTTCCTCTTCAAAAATCAATTGGATTATGCAGGCACCCAATATCTACAAAACCAAAAACCATGTAAGAATTGTAACCGCGGCATCTCTTTTCGATGGTCATGATGCTGCAATAAATGTGATGCGCAGAATCATCCAGGCCAGTGGTGTCGAGGTCATTCATCTGGGTCACAACAGGTCGGTGCAGGAAATAGTTAATGCAGCCATACAGGAGGATGCCCAGTCCATCGCACTGACTTCCTACCAGGGAGGACACATGGAATTCCTTACCTATATGTACGACATGCTGCATGAAAAAGGATGCGGCCACATTAAGATCTTTGCAGGTGGAGGAGGTGTAATTCTTCCGGATGAAATGGATGAACTGCACAAATACGGGATCGACCGAATTTATTCTCCGGATGATGGTATGAGGATGGGTCTTCAGGGCATGATCAACGACCTGATGGAAAAATCGGATTTTGCCACCGGCAAGAAAATAAACGTTACCGTTGAGGATGTACTGAACCAGGATTATGTGAAGATTGCCAGGCTTATTTCAGCAGCAGAGAATTATCGGGACGAGGTAGTTCCCCTGCTTGATGAACTGACAGAAATATCGAAAACCAAGAAGTCTCCTGTTCTGGGAATAACCGGAACAGGTGGCGCCGGTAAATCATCTCTGGTTGACGAAATCGTTCGCCGCTTCACCAATGAGTTTCCTGATAAGAAAATGGCCATCATTTCTGTAGATCCTTCAAAACGAAAATCGGGTGGAGCCCTGCTTGGCGACCGAATCAGGATGAATGCCATTGACACACCCCAGGTGTTTATGCGGTCACTTGCAACCAGGCAATCCAACCTCTCCATCTCCAAATATGTGAAAGATGCGGAAATCATCGCCCATGCTGCCGGATTCGACCTGATCATACTGGAAACTTCCGGCATCGGCCAATCCGACACTTCAATCATCGACCACAGCGATGTGTCGCTTTATGTGATGACTCCCGAGTATGGCGCTGCAACACAGCTTGAAAAAATTGACATGCTCGACTTTGCAGATATCATCGCCCTGAATAAGTTTGATAAACGTGGGGCCATGGATGCCTTAAGGGATGTGCGAAAGCAATATCAGCGCAACCACATGCTTTTTGACCAGGAAGTGGACGACATGCCTGTTTACGGAACCATTGCTTCGCAGTTCAACGATCCGGGTGTGAACCACCTTTTCACCAGCCTGCTTAAAACTGTCAAAGAAAAAACGGGGGTAGATTTTTATACTGAACATCATGAAACGGGAGAGATACCGGAAAAAATCCATATCATTCCGCCACGAAGGGTCAGGTATCTTTCAGAGATATCAGATGCAGTAAGGAATTACAACAAATGGACCATCGATCAGAGCAAGATCGCTCAAAAGGTTTTCAGCCTGAAACAATCCATCGAAGAGATGATGGAAGAGGGTGATAAAAAATCTGTTCAAAAACTCAGGGAGATCCTTCACCATTACGAATTGCAGCTTGATCCCAAAAACAAGGAACAGCTTGAGCAGTGGGAGGAAAAGAAAAAGAGATACCAGGATGAATTCTTCAGGTTCAGGGTGAGGGATAAGGAATTCAAGATTGAGACACATATAGAATCCTTATCACATACCATGGTGCCAAAAGTGGCCATGCCGATGTTTACAAGTTGGGGTGAGATTTTGAGATGGATTCTCAAGGAAAATGTTCCGGGTGAATTTCCATTTGCTGCCGGCGTATTTCCTTTCAAGCGTGAAGGTGAAGATCCTACCAGGATGTTTGCCGGCGAAGGAGGTCCTGAGCGAACCAACCGGCGGTTCCACTATGTTTCTCTTGGAATGCCAGCCAAGCGACTCAGCACTGCTTTCGACTCCGTAACACTTTATGGAGAAGATCCCGACCGCAGGCCGGACATTTACGGGAAGATTGGCAACTCGGGTGTTTCTATTTCCTGTCTGGATGATGCCAAGAAACTCTATTCAGGATTTCACCTGGCCAATCCTAAGACTTCGGTTTCGATGACCATCAACGGGCCTGCACCAACCCTGGTTGGCTACTTCATGAATGCGGCCGTTGATCAGCAATGCGAGTTGTACATCAAAGAAAATGGCCTCGAAAAAGAAGTCCGGAAAAAGATCGACAACATCTACAAGAAAAAAGGAACCGAACGACCTGCTTACCAGGGCGAACTTCCCAATGGAAATGATGGGCTCGGACTGATGCTTCTCGGCGTAACCGGTGACATGGTTCTACCCAAAGATGTTTATGAGAAGATCAAAATAAATACTTTGAGCGCTGTTCGCGGTACTGTTCAGGCAGATATTCTCAAAGAAGACCAGGCGCAGAATACGTGCATTTTCTCCACAGACTTTTCGCTCAAACTGATGGGGGATATCCAGGAGTACTTTATCGATCACAATGTGCGTAACTTCTACAGTGTTTCTATTTCAGGATACCATATCGCGGAAGCCGGCGCCAACCCTATCAGCCAGTTGGCTTTTACGCTTTCAAATGGATTTACTTACGTTGAGTATTATAAATCAAGGGGGATGGATGTGAACAAATATGCTCCTAACCTCAGTTTCTTTTTCTCGAATGGAATAGATCCCGAATATGCGGTCATTGGCCGTGTAGCACGAATTATCTGGGCAAAGGCAATGAAACTGAAATATAATGCTGATGAACGTTCCCAAAAGCTGAAGTATCATATCCAGACATCAGGCCGTTCACTTCACGCCCAGGAAATAGGTTTCAATGATATCCGCACCACACTCCAGGCACTTTATGCCATCTACGACAATTGCAATTCATTGCATACTAACGCCTACGATGAAGCCATTACCACACCCACAGAAGAATCAGTCCGCAGGGCGATCGCTATTCAGATGATCATCAACCACGAATTGGGACTGGCAAAAAACCAGAACCCAACGCAGGGTTCTTTCATCATCGAAGAGTTGACCGACCTGGTGGAGGAAGCTGTCCTTGCGGAATTTGACAAGATCACTGACAGAGGTGGTGTGCTGGGTGCCATGGAAACCATGTACCAGCGCAGTAAAATCCAGGAGGAATCGCTCTACTATGAAAACCTTAAACATTCCGGCAAGATGCCGATCATCGGTGTGAACACTTTCCTTGAAGGGGAAGAATCGCATACAGTGGTTCCGGGTGAGGTCAT
>JAUXDH010000022.1 GCA_030618545.1 Chlorobiota bacterium | reverse complement strand
GTCATTAGATAATTAGTTATTAGTCATTAGTGAATTATGTTAATTAGTAATCAAATACAAATGCCCAACAACCAACGACCAAGGGGAGTCCGTACGACCAACGGAAGTCCGTATGGATGGATGCCTAACGACCATTAACCAATAACCATTAACCATTAACCATTAACCCCGCCTTCGCTCTGCTATGGACGGGCAGACATTAACCATTAACATTAAACCTCCCAAAAATAATAATAATTAAACCACTGTTCCGGGAAGAGATCGAGTATCCGTTCCATTTCCCCGGTGTAATCATGAAGCATTTCACCTACCTTTTTTTCAATCTCTTTTCTATTCCTATCGGCGAGGTAAACCTGCGGTTTGCTGGCGTAGAAATGATAATGTGTGCTGGTTTCTTTTACTGCCGAAACAAATGTGACAGCCTTTTTGTATTTGACCGGCAAAAAGAAAGGTCCATAAGGGAATTTGGCCTCCCTGCCGAGCAACGTACCTGTTAGAGAAGGTGAACCCTCAATGAAGCGGTCGCCATGCATGGCAATGATTTCATTGTTTTGCAGTGCTTCTTTAATTTCAAATAAGTGAGAATAATCATCTTTAATAGAGATGATGTTTATCGTTTTCTTTGTCATCACCTGATCCAATAAAGCTTTAATGCGCTGGTGTTCTGCTTCCAGCATCAAAATATGTACCCTTGTATTTATACGTTCCAGAAGATGACCGGCTATCTCCCAATTGCCGATATGGGCGCCAATTAAAAATCCCCCACCTTGTTCTGCCATCTGGCGGAGGTATTCTTCACCTTCAAAATCGAAGGTGAATTTATTGCTGAATCCAGCCAACAATGCAACTTTGTCCAGGAGCACCTGTCCAAGTTTGTAAAAATTTTTAAAAGTATAGCTGATAGATTTCAGCCTATGGTAGCCAAGAATTGTATTGAAGTAATAGTAGATAGGGTTCCGTGCTTTTGGAGCAAAAAACACGTAATAGAGTACTACAAAACGAAGAAAAAAGTAAGAAAATTTAAGCCCCGGATATTTTAGTAGAAATATGAAAAACCTGTAACCTGCCAGGCCACCTCTGGTTTTACCTTTCCATGTGGCCATTAGTTCCTGGAGTGTTCCAGAATGAAGTTATACAGGTCTTCCAGCTTTTTTATTTTCAGCATATGTTCGCTGGTGACTTTTAAGCCAAAGTCACGCTCAATAATGACGGCAATATCAACGAAATCAAGACTTTCAATGTCAAGGTCTTCTTTCATTAGCGCGTCAGGTTCCAGTTGATCAGGTTCCAGTTCGAACTCGTCAATCAGGAAATCGTTAACTTTTACTACAACATCATCTCTACTCATACTTCATCAAGCTAAGGAGGTGCAAAAATAATATTATTTTAGACACAATTGTTGGTTGTCTTGTTTACATTCGGTTTTAAAAAAAAGGTAAGAAAACCAAAGAGAGATGCTTATAGTTTTTTGATGACCAATGTGGAATTCGTACCTCCGAACCCAAAAGAATTGGAAAGGAAAGTCTCTATTTTTTGCCCGGTGGTTTTTCTGATGATATTGAGTTTTGCCGAATGCTCATCCGGATTTTCAAAATTGATGTTGGGAGCGATAAAATCATTCTGTGCCATCAGCAATGAATAAATGACTTCGCTTGCCCCGCCCATCCACATTTCATGCCCGGTCATCGATTTTGTGGAACTCACCGGAACTCTTCCTTTATCAAAAACCTGGAAGATCGCCTGTGCTTCGTTTGAGTCTCCAATGGGTGTTGAAGTAGCATGGGCATTAAGGTAATCAATATCAACAGGTTTGACATTTGCATCTTTCAATGCCATTTCCAGGCTCTTAACAGGGCCATCAATATTTGGAACAGATATGTGTTCGCCATTTGATGAAAATCCGTAACCGAGAATCTCTCCCAGGATAGGTGCGCCTCGCTTAACTGCAAAATCATAGTCTTCAATCAGAATGGTTGCAGCTCCGCCACTGGGAACAAGCCCATCACGGTCTCGATCGAATGGCCTGGATGCGGTAACGGGATTGTCTTCTTTTACAGAAAAGGCAGCCAGCGCATCGAAGCTTCCCATTGACAATGCATTGATCTCCTGGGCTCCGCCACAAATGATGGCATGCTGAAGTCCCTGTTTGATCAGCAGGTAACCAAGTCCTATGGCATGAGATCCACTGGCACAGGCCGCACTTATTGTAAGGTTGATCCCTTTTAGTTTAAGTATTACGGAAAGGTTCATACTCACAGTGGAATTCATCGACTGAAAGATAGAACCAGAACCGATGAGCATGGTGTCTTTCTTTTCGCGTATCAAATCGGCAGCTTCGATAACAGGTGTTGAAGAACTGTCGTTGCCATATAAAATACCTACTTCATTAGCGTTCAGAAAATCTTCATCGATTCCGGCATTTTTAAGGGCTTCTATGGTTGCCAGGTAAGCATATTCACCCTGCTCGGGTAAACCCACCCGCATTCGGCGTGGTAAGATTCCTTTTAGGTTTGGGCGTTCTATTGCTCCAGTTAATGCAGATCGAAAACCAAGTTCTTTCCTACCGGGATCAAATACAATTCCCGAACGACCATAGTACAGTGAATCTCTAACCTCATCGAGGTTTTTCCCGATGGTGGCATACACGCCCATACCTGTTATAACAACCCTGCGCATACTCGCAATTTCAATTGAAGGGCAATATTAAGAAAATCTTAAAGATCTTGTGACAATTCACAGATGTGAATCAAAATAGTTGAATTTGAATATTATTAAATCAAAGCTTTCGAAAGGGGATCAGGTATACAATCCACCGTTGATGTTGATCACCTCTCCAGTAATGTAGGAGGCTCCTTCAGAAGCAAGAAACCCGACAGTTTCGGCGACTTCCTCAGGAGTTCCAAAACGGTTAACTGGAATTAGCCTTCTCAGTTCTTTTTCATCCAGGTCCTTTATCATTTCTGTTCGGATATATCCCGGCGCAACGGCATTGACGGTTACCTTTTTCTTTCCAACTTCCTGTGCCAATGCTTTGGTAGCGCCTATCACGCCGGCCTTGGCGGCTGAGTAGTTGGTTTGGCCCGGAAGACCTTTGATACCGGACAGTGATACTACATTGATCACCCTTCCGAACTTATTGATCACCATGTCCTGAAGAAGTGAAGATGTCACATAGAAAAAACTGTTCAGGTTGGTATCGATGACATTCGACCAGTCTTCCTGCTCCATCCAAACCATGAGTGTGTCTTTAGAGGTACCGGCGTTGTTGACCAATATGGCAATATAGTTGTCGGGATGAGCGCTTTTCCAATTTGTAAGTGCATCTTTAACAGCAGTTTTATCTGTTACATCAAACTGCATGAGTTCCCCTGATCCGCCCTGCTCCTCAATCGTGTTCAGCGCTGTCTGTGCTCCCTCCTTATTCGAATGGTAATGGATTAAGGTATGATGTCCCATCGCGGCCAGTTTGATGCAGATGGCACTCCCGATTCCTCCTGATCCACCTGTGACTAGAGCGTACTTCATGCGTTAATGTATTACATCAGGGTTGTATTCTTCCAGGAAGCTTTTAACTTCACCGATTTCTATATACTTTGGGGAATCATCTGAAAAGACCGGGACGATTTCTCTTAACCGGAGATATATTTCTTTGGTAGGAGAGGCTAGTTTCTCCTTTATTCCCAGGTAATCTATTGCCTGTATTATGGAAAGAAACTCCACCGCGAGCACCTCGTAAGTGTTTTCAATAACTTTCTTTGCCATAAGCGCTGCGTTTGTTCCCATACTGACAAGGTCCTGGTTGTCGTTGTTACTGGGAATGCTATGCACATACATTGGGCTAGCAAGCGTCTGATTTTCTGCAGTAGTGGAGACAGCCGTAAATTGTGCACCCTGCATTCCAAGGTTCAAACCCAGTGTTCCCAGGTTGACAAACGGTGGCAAAATCTCGTTCAGCTTATTGTTCATCAGGAAGTTTACCTGTCTTTCGGCAAGCATGGATAGTTTTGTGATCGCTATTTTCAGCTTATCCATTTCAAAAGAAACATAGTCACCATGGAAATTGCCACCATGGTAGACGGTTTTGGTTTTCATGTCCACCACCGGGTTGTCATTAACGGAATTCAACTCGTCAGTCAATACCTGTTCTGCATAACTGATGGTATCATACACGGGGCCGAGTACCTGCGGGACACATCTTACGGAATAATATTCCTGTATTTTCTGATTGAAGATTTTTTCCTCAATTTTTCCATTGTAAAGATGGTCAGCCCTTTTTTCAATCAAAGCACTATCGGAAAGTGTATCTCTCATTGCTTTTGCAATGCACTGCTGCCCATGGTGCTTTTTTGTTGAGTTCAATTCAAAACTGAAGTGGTCGTCAAATGAACGCACAATCTCATTGATCATGGAAGATGCAAGCACTGACCAGTTGACAAGTTGCCTCGAGCGAATTGTATTGACAATACCGATACCTGACATAACCGAAGTGCCGTTGATAAGTCCCAGGCCCTCGCGCAAATGGATATTAAGCGGTTTGATATTGAGATCCTCAAAAACAGATTTGGTGGTTCTTTTCTCCCCATTAAAAAACACTTCTCCCTCTCCGATAAGCACAAGTGCGATATGGGATAGCTGGACGAGGTCTCCGCTGGCGCCTACACCTCCATGCTCAGGAATGAAGGGAATTATGTCTTTATTGATAAGGGTTGTAAGCAAATGTATTGCATCCGGATGCACTCCTGAATATCCCAGTGATAAGCTTTTCAGCCTTGATATCATAGAGGCTTTAACATAGAGAGGAGTCAAAGCTTTACCACTGCCAGAGGCATGGCTTCGGATCAGGTTGTATTGCAGTTTGATCTGATCTTCTGCCTCAATACGGTATTGTGCCATAGGTCCAAGCCCGGTATTCACACCGTAGATGACCTTGTTGACGGAAAAGTCCTTAAGGAATTGAAGGCAATTCTCAACGATTGAAAGCGTTTCCGGATCAACCTTCACCTGGTCTCCTTTAAAGAGTATCCTGAAATAATCCTCTATTCGTAAAGAATCTTTTGAGATTGTAACCATTCTGCAGTAAAAAACCTATCTTCTGAATCGAGCCCAAAAGTACAACATTGGATTGAATATCAAATCTGTTGGTTGATAAAATCCTGAATAGTCTGGAATGTTATACTTAAATAAAATACAAAATAAATTTACAGGCCTTTTTGGTTATACACGGGATTTGCATAGAGTTTAAGGAAATATTCAGTAACCTTTTCTTTGTCACCATTAGTTAGTTTCAGGGTGTCTTGCAATCTTCTGTTGAATTTATCAACGGTATGCTCGTCATATTTTCCCTCGACGATTTCTCCTTTTTCAAGTAAATCATAGGCCAGGTAATTACAGGGCCATAGTTTGTAATCAGCCCGAACCTGTTTGTCAATTTTCTTAGCAATCTCCTCGAGTATTTCATTGGGGCGGAGCTTCTGGTCAATGACCTCCAAAGATTTGTTGATTGGTTTACCAATGTTCAGGTGAATTCTTCCCTTATTAGAGATCACTCCGCCAACGATGCTTTTAAAATCTTCGTTTTCTTCTTTTATATATTCCTGGCCATCAGAAAGGCAAAGTTCCCTCACTTTCATACTGTCGCAGGGCTCCCACTCATAAGAAATTGTAACAGGCACGATGTTTAGTTGTGATATGGAATTAACCACCTGTTTACCTCCTGACAGGCTGAGCATTTTCAATACGCTGATGTCTGTGGTATCATTTCCATCTTTCGAGCGGCCTTTCCGCTGGGCAATCCAGACAGATTGGTTCCTATTCGTAACGGAATCATGGATATACGAAGATAAAAGCATGGAGGTTTTAAACATTTCTTTGGGAGAGCCTTCTCTATAAACAGTGATCATACGATTGGATTTTCCAAGATCGACAACAAGTGGAGATACCATAAGGTTGTCTCCCCAGGTGATTTCTGTTGCTTCAAAACCATTGTCAACTAATAGCTTGCAAAGAAGCGATGAGTCCAGCACAATATCGCGATGATTTGCAATAAATACATTTGACATCTTTGTATCCAAGTTTTCAAATCCATCTGCTGACAGTCCATCCGAATATTGTGACACTATCGACTCAAGTACGTCATAAATAAAACCTAACTGGAATTCTTTAATAGTGCTGACCGTGGATAAGGTCCGCAGATAATCCGCAGCGTTCACACCGGGTAATAAATACGTTACTAATTTTTTAAAGTCAGGATTCGATAAAATTCGTGCTAATGCCTTTTGAAACTCAGCATCTGAGTAAGGTCTTATTGAATCAAATTGTGCTTGAGCCATAGCGGGAATAAAGAAGGCTAAAATAACAATTTAAGCAGATACTTTTGCAGCTTCAGGATCGAACTTTAAAATAGTAATACCGAATCTGGAATAAAAGAACTGTAAAGTATTTCTAGAAACAGCTTATATCAAAGTATTGATGATATCATCAACCTCTATCCTTTCTGCTTCTGCTTTGTAATTTCTAACGATCCGGTGCCTCATTACGGGGAGTGCAACGGCTTTTACATCTTCTATATCCGGCGAGTACTTCCCATTTATGGCAGCATGGGTTTTGGCACCGATGATCAGATATTGTGATGCCCTGGGACCAGCTCCCCAGTTCAGGTATTGATCGGCCCACTCATGACCGGTACTGGTATGAGGCCTTGTTTTAGCTACCAGATTAACGGCATATTCCATCACATTTTGCGCAACAGGGATTTTGCGCAACAATTGTTGAAAAAAGAGAATCTCGTCAGCATCAAGCACTTTTGTTACCGGCTGTTCTGCACCTGAAGTAGTTCTTTTGATAATATCCAACTCTTCATCGAATGAAGGATAATCAAGTATCAGGTTGAACATGAATCGGTCGAGCTGTGCCTCGGGAAGGGGATAGGTTCCTTCCTGTTCAATAGGGTTTTGCGTTGCGAGAACAAAGAAAGGGGCATCCAGTTTATAGGTATCTCCGGCAACAGTCACAGCTTTCTCCTGCATAGCTTCCAAAAGCGCCGATTGGGTTTTGGGAGGTGTCCTGTTGATTTCATCGGCGAGAAGGATGTTGGCGAAGACAGGCCCTTTGATGAATTTGAAACGGCGTGTTTCGTCCAGGATTTCTGTTCCTATAATATCCGAAGGCATAAGGTCGGGTGTGAACTGGATGCGGCTGTAAGTAAGCCCAAGCACCTGGCCGATGGTGTTGACGAGCAATGTTTTTGCCAGGCCGGGCACGCCAACCAACAAGACATGACCCTGGCTGAAGATGGAGATCAGTGTCCGTTTTACAATCTCCTCCTGGCCAACAATGACTTTGGCAATCTCATTTTTGAGCAGCATGTATTTCTTAACAAAAGCGTCAACTGCTTCTACGTCTGATTTGTAATCCATGTTCTTATCTTTCAACTGTCAATGGTTTGGTTATCGGGAAAAATCAGTTCCCGGATATCCAGGTATTGTGAAATTGGCAATCCCTGTATGAAGGAATTATTCTGATGTAGATCTCCTGGGCTTTTTCATTAATCCAATCGTTGATCACCTCCATCTGTTTTTGCTGTAGCGCCCATTCCTGAATTCTGGAATAGTCATCTTTTAGATTGGCTCTGTGGGGTAGTGTTTTTTCAACTAATTTCAACAGACGGTAAGCATCTTTTTGCTCTTCGGTTTTCATTGGTACCGGACTGGAGACCTCACCCACAACCATTTTTTCAATAGTAAAAGAAACCTGTGGATCAAGCTGTTCGGCCTCAAAAGTTATGCTGCCTGTATAAGGATTCATTAAAAAGCCTCCGTTGTTTTTGTTGTCACCCTCAGAAAACATTGTAACAGCTTCATCGAAAGTGATAGAATCGGAATTGATCAGGTTGGCAATACTATCAAGTTCATTTCTTGCTTTAAGCAGATCCATGGGTGAAACTTTTGGTACAAGGAGGATATGCCTCACATTTATGTAGTCACCCTTTCTTTCTATCATTTGAATGATGTGATAACCGGCTTCAGTTTCTACAACACCGGAAACTTCACCATCTTTTAATTTGTAGGCCACAGCTTCGAATTGCGGGTACAATTGTCCCCTTCCGTAGAATCCCAACTCTCCTCCCTTTTTAGCGGATCCCGGATCTTCTGAATACAGAATAGCCAGTGTTGAAAAACTTTCTCCATTAAGTATGCGTTTGCGCATTTCAAGAAGTTTTTCTTTCACCTGGATTCTTTCTTCAACACTAACAGGCGGGTTTTTTACAATTTGTGCAATCTTGTATTCGGTCTTTATTGAAGGAATACTGTCTACCGGTAGCTTACGGTAATAGTTTTTTATCTCAGATGGTGTGACATCCAAATTCATGACTATGTTGCCCTGCATCTGCTGTGCTACCAACTGTTCTTCAATAATGTCGTGCAATTCGAGTTTAATCTCAGTAAGAGTTTTATCATAATAATCTTCCATTTTCTCCTGAGATCCAAACTGATTGATAAACATCCCTATTCTTCGATCCAGCTCACTTTGTACCTGTGCCTCGTTTACTTCTATACTGTCGTACTCGGCCTGTGTTACCATCAGTTTTTGATACAGGATGTCTTCAAGAATCTGACACCTTACTTCTGACGCACTGCCTCGCACGCCACCCTGCATCCTCAAGCTAATGTATTGGTTTTGAACATCAGATTCGAGCACTATTGTTTTACCAACCACAGCTACCACCTCGTCTATCACATGTTCTTCCTGAGCCTGGGCAGTAATTGTTGACGCACAACATAAAAGTATTGTGGTTGCAGTTATTAAGATTATCCTCATTGTCAATAATATTCCTTGCATTTCAATAATTACCCTACTTATGATAAATCTCAAATTCCCCATTTTGCAAGGCCTTCTCATATAGATCATGTCTTACCTTTTTTACCAGGTCCATTTTTCTTTTATTAATGATAATCGTCCTGATATCATCCCGTTCAAAATCCAGAGGAGATGTATCCTCCTTGATACGGAAGTCGACAAAAGTAAGCAGATATATATAATCCTCGTCATCCAGCCTGATATTGCGGTTACCTTTCAGGAATAATTCCTGATTATAGGTTTCGAGAGGGATAAGGTCAAGCAGATCATCAAACCTGACCCAGGTTGCCGTATCAAGAAAGTATGACCTGGAATAATCTTTGCAAAACGCTTCTAAAGAATCCAGCACCAGCGAATCCGCCAGCGCATTAATACTCAGCACTGTTTCTTCAAGCTCAGGTTCTCTATCGATAATGACATAATACAATTTCGTTATGTTTTCCTTTAGTTCGAAATCCCCAAGATGTTCCCTGTAATAGGATTCTATTTCTTCCTCAAATACAAGCGTGTCAAGGTTTTGCCTGATCAATTCAGTCTCATAGTGATAAATTATAAGCGAGTTTCGGTATGCTTCCAACTGACTTTCAAGATCAAGCTGCTGAACTGCCAGGTTCTTTTTTGCCTGCCGGATCATCAATTCGGTATTTACCCAATTGTTGACATAATTCCTTACCAGCATTAAACTATCTCGAGGTGGTGTTTCATCAGGAACGATCCCTTCAATGTCTTCCTCATAAAGGTATTCATTGTTCACCCTGGCAAGGACAGTCCCTTTACTGCTGCTTAAGGCAGTATCGCAACTGTTTAAAACTACAGCTAATGCAAGAAAGATTATTATCCGGTTCAAATATCTAAACTATTGTTTCTCCACTAATTGCCTGAGAATTTCATCATTGATGACAACGGGGTATTTCAGTTTTAATTGCTCTACCCATTCCTGCTCAAGGTAAGTCTGGTAGTCAGCCGTAGCAATTCCTCGCGCTTCATCCAGTTCTTTTGGTCCTGCCGGAAGTACTTCATTGATCCTGACAACAGAGGTCAGTTTTTCTACATCAGATTTCACTTCGGTGGTTGTCCCACCTGTCCACTCTACCTGTTCGATAACTTTGTTGTCACCTTTTTCGAATTTTCCGGGAATAATCGTTACAGAGGTAATTGAATCATTATCCAGGGCTTTGGCAATATCTCCATTGGATGAGTGCGCAAGTATGATGTTGCGTACCGCATCGACATCGTCCGGATTGCGAATTTCAAATATCGTAGCATCAACCCGTTGTTCCCACTGGTACCGGTCCCTGTGATCGTTGAAATATTCCTGCAGACCTGCTGAATCCTGAACGGCTTTGGTCCACACCTTTTCATCTGTAAGGTTGAAAAGTAAAATGCCGTCGTGATACTCTTTCATCAGCGCCCTGAATTCGGGGTATTTATCTTCAAGGTGTGCATTCTCGTATTCGAGACATTTTTCATCCAAAAACTTATTAAATAATTTTTCGAGGTAAACGTCCTTGTCAATATTGGCCTGTTTACGTTGGTTATTGACGATATAATCAGCCAGATCTCTTTGTGTGTATTTGGTTTTTCCAAGTTTGATAATGGTCTTACCCAAGGTAAGGAGGCTATCAATACTGTACTGGGCATTCACCACCGAAGTGTCAACTGTAGCAAAATATTCCTGTTTTGCTTTATCAGAAACTTTCAGGTTGGCTTCAACTTTTATTCTTTTTATCACAGCCTCTTCACTCAGGTGGGAGCGTTCATCTTTCAACAACTTTTTCTTAAGTCCTTCTGATTCTTCATCGAATGTACCGGGAGTGTCACGACTGATCAATTTCAGGATATGATAACCGTATCTTGTTTCCACAGGCGCCGATATATCATCAACCTCCAATGATTCGGCAGCAAGAACAAATTCCGGAACTACCCTGTTGCAGGTGAACTTTGATAATTTACCACCGTTTCGTGCTGAACCTTTATCTTCTGAGTATTCAGCGACGGCTTCCTCAAAAGTCATCCCCTCCAGTATTTTCTGGTAAATGTTGTTAGCTTTTTCCTCTTTTTGAAGTGCCTCTTCCGGTGTTATATCAGGTCCTAGCGCTACATAAATATGAGCTACCTGTGCCGTTCCCAAAGCATCTTTCTTATCGCTTATCTTAACGAGGTGATAACCATACCTGGTTCTGGTGGGTTGTGAGATCTCTCCGACGGGAGTTTTGTAAGCCGCGTTTTCAAAGGGATAAACCATATTGAAGACAGTGAAATATCCCAGGTCGCCTTTGTTGCCTTTGCGTGCCCTCTGTTTCCCCGGGATTTCTTCCTGGTCTTTGGCTGACGGATCATCAGAATATTCAACGGCTGCATCTTCAAAGCTCATACCATCAATTATTTCCTGCCTGATCTGAACCACCTTGTTAAATGCTGCCAGGGTATCTTCCGGTCTTGCATCCTGCTCCACCATGATGAGGATATGCTGGGCCCTTACGTCTTTGAGCATCCTGTTATAAGCTTCCTCGAGCAAAGCTTCATTAACACCCTCATCAATAAAATATGGTTTTGCCAGTTGTTCACGGTATCCGGCAAGCTCATTCTTAAATTCGGAGATAGTGTCAAGCTGCAGTTCTTCAGCTTCTTTTACTTTTAATTTAAAATTGATAAACAGGTCAAGATAATCTTCTATAGATGTGGGTTCCTGCATGGTGGTCTGGGTGTTGTTTTTGTTATAAATAAACATGAAATCTTCCACCTTTATCTTTTCATCGGCAATGGATACCAGAACCTTATCATCAATTGAACCCTGTCCAAAAATGTTGCCGTTTAATGTTGCAACCAGTAAGGTTAAAACTACTATTTTCAAAACAGTTTGAATTTTATTCATTTTAATAATGCGTTGGTCATTAACTAATTATTGTTTTCTACTATAATTGGGCGCTTCGCGTGTGATGGTTATATCATGGGGATGGCCTTCTGCAACTCCTGCCGGAGATATTTTGATAAACTTTGCTTTTTGCAAATCCGCGATAGTATGAGAACCTGTATAACCCATCCCGGCCCTTAGTCCTCCTGCAATCTGGACGATGACTTCACTAAGAACACCTTTATAAGGCACCCGTCCTACTATTCCCTCCGGGACCAATTTCTTGATATCGTCTTCTGCATCCTGGAAGTATCTGTCTTTTGATCCCTCTTTCATGGCCTCTACAGAACCCATGCCGCGGTAAGTTTTATACTTTCTTCCTTCAAATATGATTGTTTCACCAGGTGATTCATCCACACCTGCAAAGAGTGAACCTGCCATGATTGAATCTGCTCCTGCTGCTACTGCCTTGACAATATCCCCGGTATAACGAATGCCTCCATCGGCGATAACGGGAATGCCAGACCCTTTGAGAGCCTGGGCAACATCATACACAGCGGTCAACTGAGGTACACCTACACCGGCAATTATCCTTGTCGTGCAGATAGACCCCGGGCCTATTCCAACTTTTATACCATCGGCCCCGGCTTTAACCAGGTCGAGGGCTGCAGATGCGGTGGCTACGTTACCAATTACCAGATCAACATCAGGATACTGCTTTTTGATTTTTTTTGCCATGTCGAGTACGCCCTGTGAATGACCATGTGCTGTGTCAATGACAATGGCATCCACACCTACGCCAATCAAAGCGCTCACCCGCTCTATCGTATCACCTGAAACTCCTACGGCAGCGGCAACCCTCAGTCTCCCTTTTTCGTCTTTACAACTGTTTGGGTGGGCCTTTATTTTGATAATGTCCTTGTAGGTAATAAGACCAATAAGGTGGTATTTTTCATTTACTACAGGTAACTTTTCGATACGGTGTTCCTGGAGAATATCCGCTGCTTCCTCAAAATTGGTGAATTCTGTTGTGGTAATCAGATGTTCCCCGGTCATCACTTCTGCTATTGGCCTTAGCAGGTTTCTCTCAAATCGTAAATCCCGATTGGTAACAATCCCCACGAGCTTTCCGGGTTCATCAACTACCGGTATGCCTCCGATGCCGTTTTCCTTCATGATATTTAACGCATCCTGCACAATAGCATCTGCATGCAGGGTAATGGGGTCCAGAATCATCCCATTCTCCGCTCTCTTTACTTTTCTGACCTCTTTAGCCTGACGCTCAATGGTCATGTTTTTATGCATGACTCCTATACCACCATCCTGAGCCATGGCAATGGCCATTTTTGATTCGGTAACCGTATCCATCGCCGCAGAAACAACAGGAATTTTCATGATAATGTTACGCGAAAACCTGGTTGAAAGATCTGTTTCACGAGGAAGAACTGTTGAGTGACCGGGGACCAGTAAGACATCATCATAGGTCAATCCGTCACCATAGAATTTTTCACTATCAAAGGACATACGACTCGTATTTAAAATTTTGCAAAAGTATCAATTTTCATTAATAAGGAGTGCTTGGATAGGTGATGAAGTATGAGAATTTAACATCCTTTAATAAACGATGGTGACCGTTCCTTTTTTTTCTTCGTAGGTGTCATCGAGATTCTGGTAAACAAGACGGTAAATGTAAGACCCCTGTTGTACGAGACTCTCGTTGTATCGCCCGTCCCACCCCTTGTAAGGATCATGGGTTTCAAAAATCAATTTGCCCCATCGGTTATACACCTGGAAAAGATAATTCCTCCCATTATAGAACCGAAATACCGGTTGGAATTCTTTGGTGTATCCCAGAGGATTGAAAGCATTGGCAACAAACATTTCTGATTCCAGCGCCACACCGGTCCTGTTAGAGTTGGCTTTCTCATTTAAAGCAAAGATGTTGTCCTCTTGTTCGATGGCCTGAACCCAATACACCAGTGGGCCATTGAGATTGGATATGGATGAAAGGTCATCGGTATATTGAAATGTTTGCGCATCAACCGAATCGAAAGGCAAACCAGGTTCCACACCATTAACCATCCTGTAGATGTAATATTTCTCAACCCCGCCATCCCATCCTTCGAAAGCATTCCATTCAAGCAGGTTCTGGTCCTCGTCAATTCCTGTAATACTAAGCCAGATGGTTTTTAACACATTTGATTCCAGCGCATCTTTCTCACAGCTATCCAATACATTTATGTAATACTGGTAATATCCCTCAGAAGCATTCGCCGATGAATCCACCCAGTGAAGCGGATAGCTTTCCAAATCATCACTATTTATGGTGTGTATGAGGGAGTAATTGCCTCCATTTGGTTCACTTCGCCAGAATTGCCAAGCACTGGATGAGACTAACGTATCAACGAGGGCACTTAACTCAACGTAATTTGATGGCATCACACTGGCATTAGCCAGGTAAATTATCTGAGGTTTATTGTAGAAATATGTTTGTACACTTTTCTTACAGGTTGTTGAAGTGCCACTTGATAGCCTGGCCCTGATAAAATAAGTGTATCCGGATCCAATACCGGTGATCGCGTGCTCGAAAACAGTGTTATTTTGCTGGTTTATACCTGCTAGAATAAAATCACCATCGTTTTCCGAAACCCAGATTTCAAATTCATCTGCCAAAGGACCATGGTAATTGTTCCAGGATAATGAAATGGATTCCGAACATGGATCGTAAACAGCAGAATAAATCCGGATATTTTGTCTTTCTTCGTTTTCATCTTTGGGTCCGCTGCTTCCACATGAGTCAATAGTAGCTACCGTCCATGCTGTATTTTCAAGGCAGGGATTATAATCGAAGTCCTCGTAAAAAGTATTGTCTTTTCCTATAACAGTATCAACCGGAAGCCAGATACCTGAATCAAAACGATAAATGATGTATGCCCGAGCATTGGAAACACTTTCCCAGCCAATAACGATATGCTCATTTTCATTCACACTGATCGAGTCAATCACCGGTTTTTCGGGTTCGTCGAGTATCTTAAACCATGCCCCGTCTGTATTGGAAACAGATTTGCACCCTTTGGCATTTTCAATTTCTATGCGGTAATTAACAGAATCATTGCAGACGATTACCGGTTCCGAATATTCATGCTCTGTTGTTGAATTGGTTAAGATCCAGTTTCCTTCCGGATATTCTTTGTAAATATTATAAGTGTCGGATGATCCGTCAGGGAGTGGCTCACTTACGGCATTCCAGTAGAGCTGTGCCACGTTGAAATTGAGGTTGTTTAATTGCAGAAATATTGTTTGAAGGGTATCGGAAAAAGTAATTCCGAATTCAAAACGTGCTTCTATGAAGTAGTATCTTGAGCCTTGCTGTGCCATCGCTTCCGGGTGAAAGTAATTGTTTGTAAGGGCTACATCCGTACTGTCCAGTTTCGTAAAGTTTGATCCGTTGGGTGAATAATAAATGATGTATTTATCAAATCCGGTAGAGTTGGTCGGTGGGGTCCACCAAATAGTTACACCACCGCTCGCGTCCACTTCTGTGCAATTGAATAGCACTGGTTCCTGTGCCAGCGAATATGCATAGCCGGCCAGCAGCAAAAGAAAACTTCCCAATATATTTATAGAGGATCTCATAAAAGTTTTTTGGATGGCCGGATTTATACTACTCCATTCTGCCCACTACCAGTTTTATCATTTGATCAGCAACAAAGTATTTGTCTGCTGTTTCCAACAATTCATCGCTGCTGATTTCCAGTATGTCGTCCAGGCTTTTCAGGTAATAATCAAATCCCAGGCCAAAATCCTTAACTGACCTGAATCGATCCGCGAGAGCAAACGGCCCGTCAAAGTTTCGAAGGAAGGTGCCGTAAATGTAATTCTTTACCAGCCCAAGTTCCTCATCACCAACTTTCTCATTTCTGAGTATCGCCATTTCGTTGAATATTTCATCCATGGCAGCATTTGTGTGATCGACATTGACTTCGGTAACAATTGCAAATGAAGATCCATGAATGTAATTAGCCGGAAATGAGCTAACCCCGTAGGTGTAGCCCTTTTGTTCCCTGAGGTTCGACATCAGGCGCGATCCAAAATATCCCCCGAGTATGGTATTGAGTAAAATAAACTTGTTATAATCGGGATGCTTTTTGCTGATGATTGGCTTTCCTATTCGAATCGCCGATTGCATAGCGCCTTCTTTGCTGATATATTTTTCTCCTTTCTCGTAAGAAGTCATGTAATTAATCTTCTCATCTGTCCGTTTTGAATTATTCCAGCCATTGCCAAGGAACTTATTAACCAATGATGCGACCTTCTTATTGGCTCTGCCACTGATAATAACATAAGCTCTTTCAACGGAATAATTTTCTTTATAAAAGGCCATCAATTGCTTGTGCTGTATCCTTTCAAAATCCTCTATAGCCACAGTCTGTCCATAAGCGCTATCTTCTCCAAACACCAGCTTGTTAAATTCAAGCATGGCCAGATAGCTCACCTTTTCACTGTTTGTAAGATGTTCCTGTAGTTTTCGGTCAATGTGTATGTGCATCTCATGTTCCGGAAAACTGGCCTGTGCCAGCATTTCGCTGATCAGCGGCAAAAGCTCCCTGAGATGCTTTGTAAGTGTGTAAAGTGTTAGTGTGGCTGCGTCTTTGGTAATGCTTGTGTCAAAATAGGCGCCAAGGTAATCGAACTTTGCCGCAATCTTTGCCGATGCATAATTAACAGTTCCTTCTTTAAGCAGTTTGCCCACCGAACTGGCTACAAGTTTTTGTTTCTGGAAAGCTGATCCTGCCTGCACAACAACATCTATCCTTGTTACTTCTTCATCTCCAGCATCAATCAGGTAGGCATGTAATCCGTTATCAAGAATTAACTCTTCCGGTTCAGTGATGTGGAGCACATCTGTTTTGGAATTTGGAGGACTGGTAGAGCGATCTGGCATGATTACAGTTAATGTTATGACCTTAATGCTTTATAGAATAAAGTATTTGTTCGATTAGATTGGAATAAATTGGCTGCTGAGCTCATAATCATTTCCTTCGTTACATCTCCGTACATGTCGGCTTCACGATTCCAAAGTCCGGCATCAGCCAACAGTTCATAGTAACCTAAATGCATAGCTTTGTTTAGTACAGACATCCTCGAAAAGATAAGGTTGGCTTCCACTTTGTTTTTAATTTTTTCCATTTCATCATCAGAAACAGGACTGGTTTTCAATTGTTCAAGTTCTTCGTTTATTGCATCTTCAGCCGAATCCCTGTCGAGGCCGTTCCGAATTTTTCCTGTCAGTATGAACAATCCTTTGTCCAGGTCGCCAGTCACAAATGCACTTATTTCAGAGAAAAGCTTTTTCCCTTTGACAAGATTCTGATGCAATCTCGAAGAGTTTCCATTTGATAAAATATCTGATATCAGGTCAGCAGGGTAGAAGCCTGCATCCTGCCTTGGATGCATGTGCCAGGCCAGGTATATTGCGTTTTGGGGAACATAGCGTTCCACAACTTCTTCTCTTGCCTTTAATTGCTCTGGTTCCAATGGGTACTCTCTCACAACATCTTCTCCGGAAGGAATATCCCCAAACCATTTATCAGCCAGTTGACGGACCTGCCTGGTGCTTACATCACCTGCGATGGTCATTATCGCGTTATTCGGGTTGTAATATTTTTTATAGAAACTTTTTACATCCTCCATGGTGGCATGCTCGATGTGGCCGACGTCCTTGCCGATAGTATTCCAGCGGTACGGATGCTGATGGTAAGCAAGAGGTTTGAGCAGCAAATAGACATCGCCGTATGGCTGATTCAGGTAGTTCTGTTTAAATTCTTCAATAACAACCTGTCGTTGCACTTCAAGGCTTCTTTCCGTAAAAGCAAGCGAAAGCATTCGGTCCGATTCCAGCCAGAAGGCAGTTTCGATGTTGTTTTTAGGGATGGTCATGTAATAGTTAGTGAAGTCGTTATTGGTGAAAGCATTGTTCTCTCCACCAGCTTTCTGTAAAGGTTCATCATATTTTGGAATATTAACCGAACCTCCAAACATCAGGTGTTCAAATAAATGAGCAAAACCGGTTTTCTCAGGATCTTCATCCCTTGAGCCAACTTTGTAGATGATATTCATTGCAACCATGGGCGTATTCCTGTCATGATGAACGATGACAGTCAATCCATTGTCAAGGGTGAATTTGTCGAATTTAACCATGGTTGAAAATCAGCTAATATTCTTTTAGTGTTCTTTAATGATCTCAGTAAAGAAACAAAAAGATTTAATAACATAAAACTAACAATCTAAACTCAAAAACTGAGTGATTATTTTATGGGCAAATATTAATACTTTT
Source organism: Chlorobiota bacterium (assembly GCA_030618545.1). GTDB lineage: Bacteria > Bacteroidota > Bacteroidia > Bacteroidales > F082 > JAADID01. Next base: position 5,244 of record JAUXDH010000022.1, on the reverse strand, counting down.
GCCCAATATTAATTACATCATTCACTTACCTAAAGCCATTATCCATGGAAAGAGACCAAAAGATATTTGACCTGATCAAATCAGAAAGAGATCGTCAGACTTATGGTATTGAACTCATTGCATCTGAAAACTTCGTCAGCGAGCAGGTGCTCGAAGCAATGGGATCGGTACTGACAAACAAGTATGCCGAGGGTTACCCCGGAAAAAGATACTATGGTGGTTGCCAGGTGGTAGACCAGACCGAGCAGATTGCCATCGACAGGGCCTGCGAACTTTTTGACGCAGTTTACGCCAATGTCCAGCCCCATTCAGGAGCCCAGGCAAATATGGCTGTTTTCCTGGCCTGCCTCAAACCGGGTGATACTTTTATGGGTCTTGATCTTTCTCATGGAGGACACCTGTCTCATGGATCCTTTGTCAACTCTTCAGGGATTCTTTACAATCCAATCGCTTACAAGGTTAAGGAAGAAACCGGCACCATCGATTACGATGAGATGGAAGCGCTTGCAAGGAAAGAAAAACCCAAAATGATCATTGCCGGCGCTTCGGCTTATTCCCGTGATTGGGACTATGAGCGCATGCGGGCATTGGCAGATGAAATCGGAGCCATTCTCATGGCTGACATTGCCCACCCGGCCGGATTGATCGCGAAAGGATTACTCAACGATCCTATCGAGCATTGCCATGTGGTTACAACAACCACACACAAGACCCTGCGCGGCCCAAGGGGCGGACTGATACTCATGGGAGAAGATTATGAAAATCCCTTCGGATTAACCACACCAAAAGGGGCTGTAAAAATGATGTCGGCAGTTTTTAATTCCGCAGTTTTCCCTGGTATCCAGGGAGGTCCGCTTGAGCATGTTATTGCTGCCAAAGCTGTGGCGTTTGGAGAAGCCCTGACGGATTCATTCTTTGAATATATTTTGCAGGTGAAGAAAAATGCTGAAGTCATGGCCGGCGCTTTTATTGACAGAGGATATAAAGTGATTTCAGACGGAACCGATAATCACCTGATGCTGATAGACCTCAGAAGCAAATTCCCTGAGATAACCGGACGAAAAGTTGAGAATGCCCTTGAACTGGCTGATATTACCATAAACAAAAACATGGTGCCCTTCGACTCTCGTTCACCGTTTCAGACCAGTGGTTTACGCGTTGGCACTCCTGCCATAACTACAAGAGGAATGAAACAGGAGCATATGGAGCCAATAGTTGATCTGATTGATGAAGTGATCGGCGATTATGAAAATGAATCGACCATCGCTTCAGTCAGAAGCAAGGTGAATAAGATGATGGGTGAGTTTCCATTATTTGCTTATTGATCGTGAAAGCAAAATCAGGATACTAAACTCTTTCTGGTTATTTTTGTTTTACTCTTGCATGCCACCGAGAATTTTTAAATAAACCATAAAAATAATTAGTGGGTAGAACACGTTTCTAAGATTAATGAGGTTACAAATTACATCTGCTTCCCTACTATTAGCTATTTTAATATTGCTCTCATCTGGCATGAATGGGTACGCAGCAAATAGCCGGACCAATGAGGACGACCGTAACCAGAAATCAATCGACTGGTCTCCTGATGTGCGACTCAAATGGTCGGATTTTAAAGCTGCAAGTAAACCTACCCGAGGCTTTGCTGTAGCTGCATCAACCTGTGGTTTTGGTTATGACGGGCTTATTTCAGATGATAAGATTCTGATCAATGTTTATGTCAGGTTTTATAAAAAAGAATCATGGCACGATCAACGGTATGACCTTCCTGACGTCCTTGAACACGAACAATTACATTTTGATATTTGCGAATTGTTTGGCAGGCTGCTTTACAGGGAAGTTGTTAATCTGCGTAGAAAAGGTGAGCTCACTGAAAGGAACCTTGAAATAACATACGATCAGCTCATCGGGCAATATGACAAGTTTCAGGACAGGTATGATGAAGAGACCGATCACAGCACTGTTGCCTCCAAACAAAGAGAGTGGAATACCAAGATAAGAGTTGAACTCAACCGGCTGGCCAACTATTCCGATTACAAAGAGTTTTAGGTTGTTATTTTCCTGTTGGCAAATTCCTGTCAGGCTATTTTTTACTTTCAGGAATAGCAATCTCAGAGAACTAACGATGGTTTATTCTAATTTTGTCGTTTAACACCGTTTGCAAATGAAAACGCTCTACGTTGTAAGGCACGCTAAATCATCCTGGGAAGACATGTCGTTGTCTGACCACGACAGGCCCTTGTTACCTATAGGGATAAAAAAAACGAATCGCATCGTCAATTATTTGAAGGGAAAAGGTGTGAAGCCGGATCTCCTTTTATCAAGCACTGCGAAAAGGGCTCATGAAACAGCCAAAATAATCGCCGGCGGGCTGGGTTATCCTCCGGATAAGATTCAAACTGAGCAAAATCTTTACCATGCCTCACCGGGTGGAATTTTAAGAGAGCTGTATGGCTTGACTGATGAAATAGAATCTGTAATGATTTTCGGTCATAATCCTGCATTTACCTATTTTGTCAATGATTATCTTGAAGAGACAATCTTCAACCTTCCAACCTCCGGTTTGGTTTGTATAGTTTTTGAGACCGATAGATGGGAGAATATCGGAAACGCTGATTTTCATAATAAGTATCTTGTTACGCCCAAAATGTTAAAGTAAGTAAACATGGCAAGAACCAAACAATTGATCAACCGTGAAGTTTCATGGCTCCATTTTAACGAACGGGTGCTTCAGGAAGCAATGGATGTGAGTAATCCTTTAATCGAGCGCCTTAAGTTTCTGGGTATTTTTTCAAATAACCGTGATGAGTTTTTTCGGGTTAGGGTGGCAACAGTAAAGCGGATGATCCAGGTGGAGAAATCCAAAGGCGATAAGCTGAAATACAATCCAAAAAAGGTATTGAAGGAAATCCTTGATATCGTTGAAGAGCAGGAGAAAAAGTTTACTAATACCTTTTTCTTGCTCCGGGAAGAAATGGGCAGGAACAACATTGTTTTTGTTGATGAGGAAAGTTTGGATGAGGAACAGGGGATTAACATTCAGAAGTATTTTAATAGCAAGGTGCGGCCTTACCTGTTTCCGATTATGCTTAAAAACCTGAACAGGCCAAACACCCTCCGTGACGGTTCGATTTTCCTGCTTGTTGAATTGAAAGATTCAACCGGAAAACTTTCTGACGATTATTCCATCATCATGGTGCCTACGGATCATTTACCACGTTTTGTTCCATTAAGGGATAAAGATGGTAAGCAGTACATCATCATGCTTGATGACGTGATGCGTTACTCCATGAGTGAGATATTCAGTCCTTTTGGTTTCGACACTTTTAAATCTTATACCATCAAGCTGACACGTGATGCCGAGCTGGACATGGATGAAGACATTTCAAAGAGCTTCGTGGAAATCATGAGCGACAGCATCAAGAAACGGAAAAAGGGTGATCCGGTGAGGTTTGTGTATGATAAGGAAATCCCTGAGATGCTTTTGCAGCGATTGATCCAAAAACTGAATATCAGTGAAATTGATAACTTGAGAGGTGGTGGGAAATACCACAATTTCAGGGATTTTATGTCATTCCCCAAAATGGGATCTAAAAAGCTGATTAACCCAAAAACACCTGCTTTATCACATAAATCACTCCCACAGCACATAAGCATACTGAGTGTAGTAAGGAATCAGGATATATTATTGCATTATCCTTACCAGTCATTTCAATACATCGTTGACCTTCTGCGAGAGGCAGCCATCGATCCCCAGGTTCGGGCCATCAAGATGACTTTTTACCGGGCTGCGCGTGATTCCAATGTGATCAATGCGCTGATCAATGCAGCGAGAAACGGAAAGAATGTCACTGTTTTTCTGGAGATCCAGGCTCGCTTTGACGAGGAGGCGAATATCTATTGGGCTGAGCGCCTGAGTGAGGAAGGAGTGAAAATCATCAAGACCTTACCGGGGTTTAAAGTACATGCAAAACTGCTGCTTATCCGTCGGAAAGAGAATGGTGAAAACATTTATTATACCAACATCAGCACCGGCAACTTCAACGAATCCACAGCAAAGGTGTATGCTGATGACAGCCTGCTGACGGCCAACCAGTCAATTGCACGGGAAGTCAATACTCTGTTCCATCTTTTCGAGCAACCCTATAATCCTCCACGCTTCAAGCACTTGCTTGTGGCTCCCTATTATATGAGAGATACGTACATCAGATTATTAAATGCTGAGATAAAGAATAAAAGAGAGGGTAAAGAGGCGTGGGTAAAGATCAAACTCAACAGCCTTGTTGACGAAAAGATCATCAGGAAGCTTTATCAGGTGTCAAGGGCCGGGGTAAAGATCGATATTATTTGCAGGGGAATATGCCGGCTGATTCCTCAGGTTAAAGGGTTGAGTGAAAATATTACGGTTATCAGTGTTGTGGATAAGTACCTTGAGCATTCCAGGATATTCATTTTCGCCAATGGTGGCAATCCCAAATACTTTACTGGTTCGGCAGACTGGATGGTACGGAATTTCGATCATCGCTTTGAGGTGATCACGCCCATCTACGACGAACAACTGCAACAGGAAACGATGGATTTGTTCAGCCTCCAGTGGTCGGATAATGTAAAGAGCAGGTTGGTGAATGTTGAACCCTTCAACCAATATCGTAAGTCCAATTCAAAAAAGCAGATCAGGTCGCAGGTGGAAATTTATGAATATTTGAAGGGGAAGCATGGGTAGTGTTTTACCAGGCTACTCCATATGGTCCCAGGCTGAAGTGTTGTGTTTTTTAATTTGGAGTATTCCATATAAAATGGCAATCCCAACTAATCCTAACAACGATTGGCCGATCCCCAACCCTATGTCAAGATTGATGAGGAAAGCGCCCAGTGAAGTAACCACAAAACCATAAAATGCCCATCTCTTCCATCGGAAAAGAAGGATGGCAAATCCAACATTTGAAATACTCAATAGTCCTAAAAGCAGGATCATCGACTCGGATACATTTCCGGGTAGGTTATCAGTTACAGATTCTCTCGCAAAAAAATAAATAATTGCCACAATTGAATTGGTTACCAGCATGAGGATCAACCAGGCGGTTACACATCCGTGTCTTTCTTTGTTTTCCATCAGTTGATTGTTTGTGTTAATGCGGTCAAACAAATGACCACCTTCCAGTTCCTTGAATCGATTCTCTAGATTTTAGCATATATCTGAGGGAGTAGTTTATTAAGGAAATCTGGTATATGTGTTTTCATAATTAC
>JAUXDH010000089.1 GCA_030618545.1 Chlorobiota bacterium | reverse complement strand
CAAAAAACAAAAAAGGACTCATGGGACACCCTAAATTGCTATTTCAATAAATGTAAAACTTTATTATACTGCTTGTTAAAAAGATTTACTAGTCTTTAAGTAAAAAAATGCGGAAAACAAGAAGTGTGGTGAGCTCATCAAACCTTCCAGATCGAGTAAGTTTACTGAAGTAAGTATCAGCCAATAATTTGGCATTATTCACTTTTCTGGTGGGAAGCATAGCCATCCCACTTTTCCAGTGCCTGCTGCATGTCGTTTGGCAGGGCCGATTCAAAATGCATTGTTTGCCCGCTTGACGGGTGAACAAAACCCAAAGATTTCGCATGAAGCGCCTGTCGTGGAATCAGCTTAAAACAGTTCTGAACGAACTGTTTGTATTTTGTAAAAGTGGTACCCTTCAATATCTGTTCGCCGCCATACCTTGCATCATTAAACAGAGGGTGACCGATAAATTTAAAATGAGCCCTTATCTGGTGGGTTCTTCCTGTTTCCAGTTTGCATTCAACCAGGGTTACATAACCAAACCGCTGCAAAACCCTGAAATGGGTGACAGCTCTTTTGCCGTAAGCTCCGTCAGGGAAAACAGTCATCTGTCTTCTGTCTTTCAGGCTGCGGCCAATATGCCCTTCGATCGTGCCCTCATCCGCGTCAAAATCGCCCCATACAAGGGCATGATAGGTGCGGTCAACAACATGGTCGAAAAACTGTTTTGCAAGCTTAGTTTGGGCCTCTTCATTTTTAGCCACCAGAATAAGTCCGGTTGTATCCTTATCAATCCTGTGGACAAGATAGCCAAATTCATTTTCGATTTTTTGACCTGTCTTTTGGAAGTAAAAGGCAAGGCCATTCAGCAATGTCCCTGAATAATTGCCATGCCCCGGATGAACTACCAATCCGGCCTGTTTATTTATAACGATGGTATCTTCATCTTCATGGATGATGTCAAAATCTATTTCCTGGGGGATGATCTCAATCTCCCTGGGAGGATAGACCAATACAACCGAAACGACATCGCCAGGTCGTACACGGTGGTTAGGCTTGGCCTGTTTCTCATTCACAAGGATATTGCCGGCTTTTGCAGCCTGCTGGATCTTATTTCTGGAAACATTGGCGATGTGGTTGTAAAGAAACTTATCCACACGTAAAAGCGACTGACCAGGATCAGCGATTACACGGTGGTGCTCGTAAAGTTCAGAATTCTCATCAATGATGTCGGTCTTTTCACTCATTATAACTAGTTGATCAGTATCTTGGCGGTATACAGCTTATGATCGCTTTTCACCCTGACAATATACATTCCTTTTGTCAGGTGAGCAACATTGACCTTCCCTCTTACACCCATTTGCCGGTGAACAAGTCCGCCATACAAATTGTAAATGGATAGTTGTGACTGGCTGTCAAGGGAAATCGCCGACTGATCTATTGTGAAATATTCAAAGGCCGGATTTGGGTATAAAACAAGCCTTCCAACCGTTTTTGTGTTATCGATCTCATCTTCACCTAACACAAGGTCTTTTCCAATTATTGGCCTGATAAGCAATGAGCCAGGGAATACGCTGTTGTACCAGACATCCTGTGCCTTGTAAAATATTTTATCCTTATTGTCGTGGTTTGCATCAAAACCGATGTTCAGGCTTCCGGAGGCCTGCTGTTGCCATCCAACATAAAAAGTACCTGTAACAATCAGTGGTTCCTCAAACATATAAGGATAAAATTCATAAAGGTGGTCACTCCATTTTGGTTTTACACTTTCACTGGAAAAGATCTCTTCACCCGGAACTCCATTGTTGTCCCTCCATACTTTTATGTTAAAGAAGATTTCGTTTGAGCTATTCAGGGTTTTATTAAAATACATCTGTATGCCCTGAAGTGTGTCAGGCAAGGTCAGATCGAACTGATATGCGAGCAGTCCGCCTGCAGGTTCAATACCATATCCAAGTTCCGGGGTTCCATCATCGTATGCAAAGTAATTGTAAAAACCCTGTGTAAAGGTCAATGAATCTATCAGGATGTCGGTTTCAGAAGAATCCGAAATATAATGTTTGATGATGTAGGATGTGGTGTCGCGTGAAAAGTCGAAATTGAATGCTGAATTAACCGGAGGACAGGCATGGGCAGCGCCACAACTGGAATTGCAGTTCTGAAATCCGAAAAGGTCGAAAGGAGGCAGGTTACACACACCTCCGTAATAGCTATAACCAAAATCTCCGTTGATCTGCTGTACATGGTATTCATAACTCGTATTGTGCTCCTGGTTGTCCAGGTTGGCCATGTACATGTTAAACCGTGATTTGAGCAAACTGACCGTAGAGCCGGCACGGTACTGTTTGTAAGGCATCGCCTGATAATCCTTCAGGAAGGAAGGAGCACGCTGCGAAAAAGTGATATCTCTGTAAGTTGTATCTCCCGCATTGCGATTGTAGTTGAGGTATACATAATCTACACTCCAAAAATCACAATTGCTTTTCCATGATGGAATAATGCTGTTGGCAATACTGGCGTAATTTCTAAACCGGAACTGGAATGAATCATAAAAATAGATACTATCAGCCGGATCACTATAAATGGGTATCATCACCTGCACAAAGTCCCTGTTATATTTATCCTGGAATTCTGAAAGCTTCATCCCTTCTGAATACCACTTTTGTTTCCAGATGGTATCCGGCCCAAAAACAGAGTCACAAGGCACTGTGACGAGATCATCCCAGGTATAAAAGTTACGGCTGATCATATAAATATCCGGATCACATGCTTCACTTGCAGGAGCCCAGAGTGTGTCAAGCGGTTTAATGGTATCGTTAACATTCTCCAGCCAATAATAGGCAGGAACTGTAATCGAGTCTATTCGGGAAAAAACAGTATCGCCCCGTTGGGCAAACTCGAGTACAAGCGTATCCCATGACTCTGGCTCATCACCGGCACCCTGCGGCTGGTAATAGAAACTCAGGTACAAAGAATCCCCCGGGCTTAATTCTTTTATTACGGGAGAAAATACGGAATCAAGCCTGATGGGTTGAGAGGTCATCTCATCGGCTTTAAAAGGTATCCAGGTGGCATCCAGATACACCGCTCCTTTTTCGTCAATGGCATCGAAAGTAGCTGCACCTGCATTCGTTGGGAACATGGGAAAATCCTTACTGACAAAGACAGATTTTCCTATCCAAAGGTTTTGATCGGGATAAATGTTATAATTTGAAAAGTCATCGAAAAAAGGAAGTTCCAGGGCTTGTGCCGCAGAGGTGGTTTTCTTGTCAATTCCTTTTTCTTTCAGTTCTTTTACATGATGCCTGATGGCTTCATTGAATTGTAAACCAGTGATTATTTCCTGGCCATTTAAATATACCAGTGCAGTCAACAAGAAAACTAATATGGCGGCTCTTCTCATTCTTTTCCCCTGATAATGTTTTGATTTACTAAAGTTTCCAGCACAAGTGAATCTTTTACGAATTGTTCCAGGTAATTATCAAAGTCGAAATGTTCATCCGAACGGTACCAAACATCAACAGTTTCTCCCAGGGGCAGCATTTCATCCGATAGGGGAGAAGGATTGGTTTTGAATACCCTGGCATAGGCTGTATCATCTCCATCAGTAAAGTATTGTTTGCCAATATTCAGATACGCATAATGCAATGCTTCGATAGCTTCAGTTTGCTTCTTGGCAATCAACAATGGGATTGGTGTTCCGGTTGTGATGGGGCCCTTGCCCACCAGCAGGTCAAGTGATGATCCAACTACAACCTCTGTTCCGGGTTCTACGGGCTCATTGTCAATTACCTGGTCAACAACAGCATTACGGGCAAAATAGTCGACATAATCAAGTTTCCCTACGTTTAAATCTATCGATTCAAGCGTCACCAGCGCCTGCCGCAATGAAAGGTTTTTGAGGTTAGGCAATGCCACCATTTCAGGGCGCTCCGAAACAATGGTAAGGTACACATGACGTCCTTGCTTTACCCTTGATCCCGGAAAAGGATGCTGCTGGATGACCGTGCCCTTATCCCTTTTTTTGTCGTAAACCGAATCAATTACAGTGAGAACAAAAAACTCCTCATAGTTCTGTTCCTGTATTTGCTGAACCGTTTGACCATCAAAATCGGGTACGATATACACCTCTCCGTGACGTGTAAAAGTGTCAAGGGATTTGATGATCAACCAGAACAGGATGAAGCCCAGGGCAATCGCGATTAAAAGGTGTATGTAAAACTTCTTTTGCCCTAAGAAATAAAAAAAGCCCATTGAATAAAATTTTAGCTGATTATGCCTTGCAGGCCGGACTTAATCACATAACTTTGTTTGCCAGTTAATATTGCATTATACGCGACAAAAGTAAAAATTAATAAGCTATGGTAATAAGGAAAAACATAGCTATCGTTTGCGGCGGATACTCAGGGGAATACGACATCTCCATAGGCAGCGCGCAAATGGTGGAAAAGCATCTTGACAAATCAAAATATCAAGGACACCTGATCATTGTTAAAGAAGACAACTGGATGTATCAGTCTGATAACAATGAGTATTTTATTGATAAAACCGACTTCACCCTGGAAATGGATGGTGAAGTGATCCACTTCGATGGTGTTTTTAATGTAATCCATGGCACCCCGGGAGAGGACGGTAAACTTCAGGGCTATTTCGATATGCTCGGGATACCTTACACTTCATGCAATCCGGCTACCTCCGCGCTTACATTCAACAAACATTTCTGCAATCGATTTGTGAACTCCTATGGTATAAAAACTGCTGATAGCATGTCTTTCTCAAACCTGGAAGAGGTAGAACAACAAAAGGTTATTGAGAAGTTAGGTTTACCGGTGTTCATCAAGCCGGCTGAAAGTGGATCAAGCGTAGGAATTACCAAGGTTAATAATCAGGAAGAATTTGCCGGGGCGGTAAAAACTGCCTTTGCTGAAAGCGACCGCATCCTCATAGAAGAATTTATTGATGGCCGGGAGATTGCCTGTGGCCTGGTAAACAGGGGCAAAGAATTAATAGTCTTTCCTCTGACAGAGATCATCAGTAAAAAAGATTTCTTTGATTATGAAGCAAAATATACAGCCGGTATGGCTGACGAAATCACCCCGGCAGATCTGACCGAAGAAATTGAAAACGACATCAAAACACTCTCAACTTTTCTTTTCCGGGAAATGGATTGCAAAGGCTTTGTTCGCTTTGACTACATTCTTTCCGACAACGATTTGTATTTCCTTGAGGTAAATACCATCCCCGGAATCTCTGAAGCCAGCATCGTTCCAAAGATGGCTGATGCTTTTGGTATGAGCATTAAAGAATTTTTCAGCATTGCACTGGATAATCTGTTTGAGTGATTGTTCCATTGTCTCATTGAACTTTAAACCTTGAACCTCGGACCTCGGACCATTAACCATAGAACAATCGAACCTTTTAACCATTGTTCAACAGTTCTATTGTTCAATTGCGTCATTTAACTTCAAACCTTAAACCCCAAACCCATCAGCCTAACTCTATCCCACCCATTTGCATTTCAACCTCATATTACGTATATTAGCAGGAATTCATTAGATGTTTTATTACTAAATCTACTGCTATGCCTGACAGTGTTTACAAAATTATTGAGTTGGTTGGTTCCAGTACCGAATCATGGGAAAAGGCCGCCACAAGTGCAGTGCAAAGAGCTGCGAAAACCTTGCGCGACCTTCGCGTCGCTGAAGTCTCACAACTGGATTTGCAAATTGGTAAAAATGGTGAAGTTGAAGCTTACCGTGTAAAAGTCAAGGTCTCCTTTAAATTCGAGGATCCTTTGACTGCCTAATAATCATTCTTAAATAATTCAGGATTTGTCATTGCTGAGAAGATCTCGTATCTCGGTAAGCATTTCCTTTGTCCTTTTCAGGGTATTGATCACTTCAAGATTGTCAATGGATTCTTCTTTTGCTTTCTTCCTGATGTAATCTTTGGCACCCTGGATGGTCATGCCTTTTTCTTTGATGAGGTGATGTATGATCTCAAAATGGTCAACATCTTTCCTGGTGAACATTCGCGTTCCACCGTCGCTTTTTTTTGGTTTGATTATGCTGAACTCTTTTTCCCAGTATCGTATCAGTGAGGGATTTACATTAAAGCGGTCAGCCACCTCGCCAATTTTATAATAGATCTTTTGAGCCATGATGCCGGCTTTTAGTCAAGTGACTGGTTAGGGAGTTTGGACAGGTCAAGAAGCCTTTCGTACTCTTGCGGAGTAAGATCGTTAAAGAAATAGTAAATGGGATTTACGGCACGGTTGTCTTTTCTTACTTCATAATGGAGGTGGGGAGCGGTTGATTTACCCGTATTACCTACGGTAGCAATTTCCTGCCCACGCTTGACGATATCGCCCTTCTTCACTTTAAAATCCCTGATGTGCGCATAAAAAGTAACGTAACCATAGCCATGATCTATCTCAATCTGATTGCCATAACCACGTCTTGAACGCTTCACCTTGATCACCTTTCCGGTTCCTGGAGCATAAATCGGGGTGCCCTGAGGTGCAGAAAAATCAACTCCTCTGTGGAATTTTTTGACCTTGTAAACAGGATCAATACGGTAACCATAAAAAGAAGAAAGACGCTTCAGGTCAAGGTTTCTGACGGGTTGAATGGCAGGGATGCTCGACAGCATTTTCTCCTTGTTCTTTGCCATTTCATACACCTCGTCAAATGATTTGGATTGTACGTAAATCTGGCTGGCAATGTTATCCAGTTTTTTGGCCATGCTGATTATCAGGTCAGAATTGTCATAACCTTCCATTTTCGCATAACGGTCGATACCACCATATCCTGCCTGCCTTACAGTTTTAGGAATGGGTTCGGCTTCGAATATCACACGGTAGATGTTGTCGTCACGATCAGCCATCTCATCCATCAACGATAGCATCTGCACAAGCCTGTCATCCATAATCTGGTACTGCAGCTCATACTGTGCAATCTCACGCTGCAGCATTCTTTCTTTGGGTGAGCCAATGAGTACATACACCAGTATGATCAGCACCATTGAGATTGCCAGCGCGGTAATCAGAAATAAAATGCCTTTGAATATTTTTTGCCCGGCAGTGAGTTTATGCTCTTCGTAGGCAAGCGTTTTGGTATTGAATGTGTACCTGGTCTTAGCCATTGGTGTTGCAATTGCGTGGCAAAAGTAATTAAATCCCTAAATTTGCATTCTTAAAAATTACAAAAAACACAGATGCTGTCTGTTAATTAACTGTAAATGAATTCATCAGAGATTAGAAAATCCTTCCTTGACTTCTTCAAAAGCAAGCAACATAAGGTCGTTCCATCGGCGCCAATGGTAGTAAAGGATGACCCCACCTTAATGTTCACCAATGCAGGTATGAACCAGTTTAAAGACCTGTTCCTGGGGAATGTGGCCGTAAAGGACTCACGCATAGCGGATACGCAGAAGTGTTTGAGGGTTTCGGGAAAACACAACGACCTGGAAGAGGTTGGACACGACACTTACCACCATACGATGTTTGAAATGCTGGGGAACTGGTCTTTCGGGAATCCTGCCCGTCCGGCAGACGGGTATTTTAAAAGAGAAGCCATCGACTGGGCCTGGGAACTTTTTACCGAAGTTTACAAGATTCCGAAAGAAAACATTTATGCCTCAGTATTTGAAGGCAGCAAAGAAGATGGCCTGGATCCCGATAATGAAGCTTACCGGTTCTGGAAAGACCACCTTCCTGAGTCCAACATACTCTGGGGATCCAGGAAGGACAATTTTTGGGAGATGGGTGACACCGGGCCATGCGGACCATGTTCTGAAATCCACATCGACATCAGGCCGGATGAGGAGAAACAAAAAGTACCAGGCAGTGAATTGATCAACAAAGACCACCCCGAAGTAATAGAAATCTGGAACCTGGTATTCATCGAATTCAACCGGCTTGCAGGCGGTCATCTTAAACAACTGGCGGCAAAACATGTGGATACCGGAATGGGATTTGAACGACTGGCTATGGTATTGCAGGGTGTACGGTCTAATTACGATACCGATATTTTCATCCCGATTATTGAAAAAATAGCCGGCTTAGCAGGCATACCATACAAAAAAGAAGAGAAGACGGATATCGCCATGCGGGTCATCGCCGACCACCTCAGGGCAGTGGCTTTTTCCATTGCGGATGGGCAGTTGCCATCGAATACAGGTGCCGGTTATGTGATACGAAGGATTCTCAGGCGGGCTGTCAGATATGGGTTTACTTTTCTGGATTTTGAAGAACCGTTCATGTTTAAGCTGGTTCCTGTGCTGGTACAGAAGATGGGCGATGCATTCAGGGAATTGCCCTCACAGCAAGAAATTATTACCCAGGTGATCAGGGAAGAGGAGTCATCCTTCCTCAGAACCCTCTCGCAGGGGATCAAACGCTTTGACCAGTATATCGGGTCACATGAGGGTGGAAAGGTTGTGGATGGAACTTTTGCATTTGAATTGTTCGACACCTTCGGTTTCCCCATTGACCTCACCCGGTTAATGGCCCGTGAAAAGGGCTATGAAGTGGATATGGAGGGATTCAACAAAGGTCTGGCAGCACAGAAAAGCCGGTCGCGTAAAGCTGCAGAGGTGGATGCCGGCGACTGGGTTGTTTTGAATGGAGATGACATTGAAACGGAATTTGTAGGCTACGATCATCTTGAATCAGAATCGAAGATTTTAAAGTACAGGAAAGTCGCGGCCCAAAAGAAAACTGTTTACGAAATCGTGCTTGACCGGACCCCATTTTATGCGGAGTCAGGCGGACAGGTGGGTGATAAAGGAGCGCTGGTATCGGATGAAGAAACCCTTCATGTGATCGACACGAAAAAGGAGAACAACCTGATTGTCCACATTGTAAAAGAAGAGCCTAAGAAACCGGGATTGGTATTCAATGCTTTGGTAGATAAAAAAACCAGGCTAAAAACAGTGAACAACCACAGCGCCACCCACCTGATGCATGCCGCTTTAAGAAAAGTATTGGGAACACATGTTGAACAAAAGGGATCGCTTGTTGATGATCGCCGCTTGCGTTTTGACTTTTCCCACTTTGCTAAAATGACAGATGAAGAGATCAGTGAGGTAGAAAATATCGTAAATAATAAGATCAGGGAAAACATTCAGCGTATGGTCAACATTGATGTTCCCATCGATAAGGCCATGGAAATGGGAGCCATGGCGCTGTTTGGGGAAAAATACGGGGAGAGTGTTCGTGTGATCACCTTTGATCCTTCATACTCAGTAGAACTGTGTGGGGGAACCCATGTGGAAGCCAGCGGTCAGATCGGGTTATTCAAGATCACTTCCGAAGGCGCTATTGCTGCGGGTGTGAGGCGTGTGGAAGCCGTTACCGGCAGCGCTGCTGAAGAGTTTGTCAATGACCAGATAGAAACACTCAGGAGCATCAAAGACCAGTTCAAGAACCAGGCCAATACCTTGCAGGCGGTTCAAAATGCACTTGAACAGAATCGCAGGTTTGAGAAAGAACTCGAAAAATTATTGAAGGAAAAGGCCCTCCAGGAATCAGAAGATCTCAATAAAAATGCCGAGGAAATCAATGGTATAAAGTTCATTGCCAAAAAAGTGGATATGGACATCAAACAGGCCAAAGACCTGGCCTACAAACTCCGTACAGCAGGCGATAAGGTATTCATTGTTCTCGCCCTGGAATTGGGAGGCAAGGTTAACCTTGTTGTATCCCTTTCAGATGCCCTGGTAGAGAAAGGCATGAATGCCGGGAACATCATCAGGCAGGTTGCTGTCCACATCAAAGGCGGAGGTGGCGGTCAGCCGCATATGGCCACGGCAGGGGGGAAGGATGCGAGTGGGATTGAGGGGGCTTTTGAGGAGGCGAGGAGAGTGGTTGAGGGTAAGGAGGGTTAGTATTTCAACGGTTTGGCGATGGTGCGTGCCGAACTTACTTTTAAACGTTGTTTTATTTCCTGCTTATTATTTTACATTTCAATGTTGTTTTGAAACCTTTCCTGGCATGCACTATTCGCCTTTGTAAGCAGTGTTTTTATTTATTTCTTCAAATTCTGTTTTCTTTTCAAAATTCGTTATTAATCGTATCAGTTTTTTGTAAACTGTCATTTTTTAAATCTCTGTCGTGTTCAATATTCTCGAATCTTTCTCCTAATACCTTGGCTAAAGAATCCATTTCCTTTTGTGTCAAAGGTTTTTCTAAATATAATGGTCCAGAAACCCCATAATATGCTGCAGTCCCGCTACTATAAATAACCATTTCTGCACCTGGCAAAAAAGGAGGATTGTAAATAGTGTCACTTCTGAATTTAGAATTATTTTCACTCTTTGTTGTTTGGTAATATTGATGACAGGAGGATATTGTGAATAGAACAACGCAAAAAGTCAATATAAAAGTGAAAATATTTATGATTTTAATAATATTTGTCATCTAGCAGTCTTCTTTTAAAAAGTCTTTGATTTTCTTTTTTTCTAACATTGCTTACAACGGTTTGCGGCTATGGCGCGTGCCGTTTCTTACTTCATAACGTTGTTAATATTTCCTAATTAAATTTCACTTTTCAATATTGTTTTGAAACCATTCCCGGCATGCACTATAACCGCTATTACCAACCGTACTTTCTAATGAGATAATTGATAATCACCTAATAATAGTTCGGGAGACAAGTTCAATCTTTTCGTTAATTTTCTAATCATGTCAATTGTCAATTTTCTCTTTTTATTG
>JAUXDH010000030.1 GCA_030618545.1 Chlorobiota bacterium | reverse complement strand
TTAAGGATAGCTCCTTCAAACATCAGGTAGGCACGGTCAACGATGCTCAGGGTTTCATGTACATTATGATCGGTGATCAGAATGCCTATATTTTTGTTTTTTAACCTGGACACGATCTTCTGGATATCCTCCACAGCGATGGGGTCAACACCGGCAAATGGTTCATCCAGCAGAATAAAATTCGGACTTACAGATAAGGCGCGCGCTATTTCTGTTCTTCTCCGTTCCCCTCCTGATAGCTGAATTCCTTTGCTTTTTCTAATATGCCGCAGTCCAAACTCATCAAGCAAAGATTCCAGTTTAT
The DNA here is from genome assembly GCA_030618545.1 of Chlorobiota bacterium. Taxonomy (GTDB): domain Bacteria; phylum Bacteroidota; class Bacteroidia; order Bacteroidales; family F082; genus JAADID01. Next base: position 20,654 of record JAUXDH010000030.1, on the reverse strand, counting down.
CACTTTGCTCCTTTTTTGTCATTTTGGTGAACTGCATCACGGCACTCAGATTATCCTCCACACTAAGTTGCCTGAATACACTTGCCTCCTGTGCCAGGTATCCGACACCTAACTGGGCCCTTTTGTACATCGGTAATTCTGTAATTTCCCTCTCATCCAGAAAAACCTTTCCCGAGAAGGGTTTGATCAAACCGACGATCATGTAGAAAACAGTGGTTTTTCCTGCACCGTTGGGACCAAGCAAACCAATGATTTCTCCCTGGTTTACCTCAACGGACATTGATTTTACCACAGTTCTTTGTCGATACTTCTTTATGAGATCTTTGGTGTGGAGTTTCATTATTTAACAAAGATAGTATATAAACGCAGGGCTAAAAAGAAAAGTACAGGGAAGCAAAAACGCCAAATTTCGATACAGGTACATTCCCCGGATCATTCAGGTGAGTAAGCCTCCATATGGCATCGATACGGAAAAACTTCAGGATGTTTTCGAGGCCTACTCCAGCTTCAAGGTATGGCTCATCACCAAAAGGCCTGAGGCTTCCGGGATACTCTGAAAATTCAAGATTTTTCTTCGTTACACTTCCATAGAGTCCCCGGAAATGGATTACCTCCCGCATTTCAAGCCTTCTTAGCAGAGGTATTTTGTTAAGCAATAATCCATCAAAATGGTGGGTGTAGTACAAGGCGATGTAATGGTCACTTACAAACTCATAATAATTCATCATGTTAGAAGAATACTGATCAAAAAGCCAGGTCTCATTTCCGTCGTGGATCTTAAGTAACGGATAAGGCAGCGTCCCCCATATCTTTCCCCAGTCAACATAAAATCTCGACCAGCCAATCATACCCAGGTTGAACCACTGACTGACACTTAAGTTCAATTTATGGTAATTGTAATCATTCACTTTTGCATGTGGTATCCCAAACCTGTACTTGATTTCAAATACCGGATTTTCGCTTTTAATGGTCATCCTGTTGTACTTACCATCAATATGCTTTTCGTTGAAAGAAATGCGTGTATCCAGCCCTATTTCTGTGGTGGTGATTGAGTTTGTAAATACCGTATCCTGCCTCGATTCAGGGTAAAGGAGAAACTTGGTATCTCCGGGAGGAAACAACTCTTTTCTGTTCAGTTGGGCAGTGTTGATCAATCCATTATACCATTCGTATTCGTATGACAATTTGTATTCTCTCACCATGGTCAATTTATCAATAGGCCCACGGCTGAAGAATGAACTCAGGATGTTGTCAGTGGGCCGGCCGGTTGGGCTCAAACCCAATTGTTCGAGGTCGTATTTGAAGGAAAAATTTAAGGCCCTCCGGTAATTCTTGTTGAAAACATAAATAAAATCAGCGCCGTATTTAAACCGGTCATCTTTGGTCCCATAAGCCAGATAGGCGCCTACCCGAAATTTATCACTGATCTTTTGTGATGTGCGGCCACCTACCCGGAAGCGCAATCCTTCTATAGAGTTGTAGCTGAAAAGCTTGAAATAAGGTCCGATTTCAAATTTGCCGATTGGGAAATAACCGCTTACAATTCCAACTGCTATGGTTTTGTATTTCTTAAAACTGGGCGAGTTTTTCACCGAATCCACCATCTCGTAAATCCCCGACTCGGTTTCAGACAGCACCTCAGGTCGCAAACTGTCCCAATACGCCTCATTTAACTGGAGCGCATCTTTATTTACTGTAACATCAGCAGGATTTTTAAAAACACCCGGGGTATCAATTGAATCAAAAACAAATCTGTCATAATAATTTGTTCTCTCCCCAATTGCACCTATGATGGTATTGGAATTATTGACGAGATTGAAATCAATGACCAGCCTGTCTTTGGTAATCATCCAATATCGATCATCAGTCCAGCGAAACTCCTGTTCAACTGACATATCATTAACGAAATTCAGGTTGGCGTCATCGGCCATGCGTAATTTGATACTTACAAGTGCCCATGAGGTATCGTTAACCCAGAGGTCTCCTGAGAAATTCAGTTCCTGCTTTCTACGTGGCTTATATTTAAGGTGGTAACACCATTTACTATCTATAAATGCACTGTCGATCAGGTAGTACCTATAGAAACTATGACCACTATTTGAGATTGGGCTGATAAAATTTTTCTCAAACATATCGATATGGTTTTTGTACACATCGATACTCAAGGTCATATTTCCAAGGAATTGAGAAACATTGGTGTTATCTAAACCTGAAATCCTGGAAGCATTGATGACTTCTTTCTTCGATCTTGGTGATTTCCTTTCGTAAACCGTTGACCTTGTTTCAGAGATCATGACAGGTATGTAGGTTTTACCATTAAGTGCAGAAGTATCGGTATAATCACCAATAAATTCAAACGGTTTCATCAGTTTTTTTTCAAAGAACTCTTCGTCAAGGTTATTAACACCCACGTGTGCCTTTGTGTATGAATCGTATTGACTGAACTGAAATCCCTGGAATGTACTTCTCTCTTTGTATTTGATTATGCTGTCGACAATGGCATCGGCCGGATTGCCTTCGTAGGTTATGATTACTTCCGGCAAATCCTCGTTATGCGGAACAAGTTTGAAGTTAATGGTATGCTTTTGACCTTTTGGTATTGCTCTGGTCAACTGTTTGTAACCCAATAAAGAGGCCCGGATAGAATCGTTTTCTGATGAACCTAATTCCAGAGAATAGGTTCCATTCAGATTGGTTAGCGTACCCTGCAATGTTTTGGAAACGATAATATTGGCAAATGGTATCGGCTCTTTGGTTTTCGCATCGATAACCTGACCTGAAATCCTTGTTTCCTGGGAATGGGAATAACTAATGAAACACAGGAAAACCATCCCAAAAATGGTACCTTTTATATACTTAGAAAATGGGACACGTTTTTCCCATTCATTTTTATTATGTTGACAGATTTTTCTCACCAAGTTCCTCCCAAAATTCCATCGCGCGTCTTGTATGTGGTATGACAATGGTTCCGCCAACAAGGTTGGCAATTCCAAATAGCTCCATCAATTCTTCTGTTGTAACTCCTTCTTCATGGCATTTCTGCAGGTGATAAAATATGCAGTCATCACATTTCAACACCATTGAAGCGACCAGGCCAAGCATTTCTTTGGTTTTAATATTTAATGCTCCATCACGAAAGGCATTGGTATCCACATTGAATATCCTTTTAATAACCTTGTTGTTTGGGGCCGTCAATAAGCTGTCATTCATTTTTTGACGATAATCGTTAAAGCTTGAAATAACATTTTTTTTCATGGATACTGCATTAAAATATTCCTTCTCTCAAAATATCATGTAAATGTATAACTCCTACATACTCATCGTCTTTCTTAACCGGAAGCTGGGTAATGTTGTTTTCTCTCATCTGGCTTAGAGCTTCTACAACAAGCTCGTCATACTGAATTGTCCTCGGATTTGCCGACATGGCATCTTTGGCCGTTAAGTTCAGGTAATCAGAATGTTTTTGGATCATTCGTCTTAAGTCACCATCAGTTATGATCCCGACCAGTTGGCCATTATCTAAAACTGCTGTGGCTCCAAGTCGTTTAGATGTTATCTCGATGATTGCATTTTCTATGCTTTCATCTTTGTCAACTTTTGGTACTTCATTATTAATGGCAAGATCTCCGACCGTCATAAACATTCTTTTGCCAAGTGCTCCACCAGGGTGGAATTTGGCAAAATCGGAAGGCGTAAATCCACGCATTTCCAGAAGACTGATAGCCAGCGCATCACCAAGAACCAGTTGGACAGTGGTACTTGAGGTTGGTGCAAGGTTATTCGGACATGCCTCCTTCTCAACGGTAGCATCCAAAACAATATCTGCCTGCCTTGCAAGATAAGAGGACGTGTTACCAACAATGGCAATCAACTTATTTTGTCTTCCTTTTAATAAGGGCACAAGCACTTTTATTTCAGGCGTTTCACCACTCTTTGATAAAGCAATGACTACGTCCTCCTTTCTTACCAGGCCCAGGTCACCGTGAATAGCATCTGCTGCATGCAAAAATACCGAAGGTGATCCGGTAGAGTTAAAGGTCGCGACTATCTTCTGGGCAATGATGGCGCTTTTACCAATACCGGTTACAATTACCCTGCCTTCTGACCTTAAGATGAGGTTTACGGCCTCTACAAACTGGTCATCAATGGAGTTTAACAGGTTATTAATAGATGCCAGTTCATCATTAATTGCAGTAATGGCAACCTTTTTTATATCAACTTTACTCTTCAATTATTTTTTTGTTAAATCTTGTGATAAAGATGTTTATTATTATTATATTTGTGTATGCTTCTTTAAGAGGCATGGTAAGTTTCTCTATATCAGATCATGACATTGGTTAATTTTCGCAAAATTTGCTGCAAAGATATGTTTTATCTACCATAAAACTTATGTACGGAACTCAAGATAAATATGGCCTCATGCAGTTTATGAAAAGCTTTTTCGGTTTTTCAAGCTTCAAAGGCACCCAGGAGATCATTATTCACAGTTTGTTAAAAGGGAATGATACTTTTGTTGTAATGCCGACAGGTGGTGGAAAATCACTATGCTACCAACTGCCGGCATTAATAAATCCTGGTACCGCCATTGTTGTTTCCCCACTCATCGCTCTGATGAAAAACCAGGTAGATATGATCAGGAATTTTGGCACACAGGGTGGAATTGCACATGTCATGAATTCCTCCTTATCAAAATCGGAATTGAACCAGGTTAGAGAGGATCTGTTAAAGGGTAAAACGAAATTGCTGTTTATGGCTCCTGAATCACTTACCAAAGAAGACAATATTGAGTTCCTGCGAAAAATCGAGATTTCTTTTTACGCGATAGATGAAGCTCATTGTATTTCTGAATGGGGACACGATTTCCGACCCGAATACCGAAAGCTCCGACCCATTATCAATGCTATTGGTCAACTTGTTCCGGTAATAGCTTTAACGGCTACAGCCACACTCAAGGTACAGGAAGATATTTTAAAGAACCTTGAAATACCGGATGCCATGGTTTTCAAGTCATCATTTGACCGTGATAATCTTTATTACGAAGTCCGGCCCAAAACAAAACATGTCATTAAAGATATCATCAAGTATATCAAAACCCAACCAAGTAAATCAGGGATCGTTTATTGTTTGTCGAGAAAGAAAGTTGAAGAAATTGCTGAGACCTTATCGGTAAACGGCATCAGGGCATTGCCATATCATGCCGGCCTGGATGCAGCCACCAGAAGAAATAACCAGGATATGTTCCTCATGGAGGAATCTGAGGTCATCGTTGCTACAATAGCATTTGGGATGGGTATTGATAAACCCGATATCCGTTTTGTGATTCACCACGACATTCCAAAAAGTATCGAGGGCTATTATCAGGAAACCGGTAGAGGCGGGCGCGATGGAGGCGAAGGAAATTGCATAACCTTTTACAGTTATGACGATATTCAGAAACTCGAAAAGTTCATGAAGGACAAACCTGTCGCGGAACAGGAAATCGCTAAAGAACTATTATTCGAAACTGTTGCTTATGCCGAATCATCAGTATGCCGTCACAAACTCCTCCTCCATTATTTTGGAGAACATTATCCGAAAAATAATTGTGGCGCCTGCGATAATTGTTTGAATCCGAAGGAAAAATTCGAAGGTAAAGAGGACATTCAACTTGCCTTAAAAGCGGTTTCGGAAACCAAACAACAATTCAAGGCAAAGATCATCGCCGAATTGCTTTCAGGAAAGAAAAGCGGAGATATAAAATCGATCAGGCTTGATCAGCATAAACTTTTTGCGAAGGGCGAGGAACACGATTCTAAATACTGGAATACCGTTTTGCGACAGGGGCTTATCCATAGACTAATTATAAAAGAAATCGAGAATTATGGTATTCTGAAACTTACCGCTGCAGGAGGAGAGTATATTAACAACCCTTACAGTATCATGATTGGAAAAGATCATGATTATGACAGTGTTGATGATGATTCAATTATTACCGGAAACGGTGGTCAGAAATCCAGTGGGGCAGATGCTACACTGTTTGCCATGCTGAAAGATTTACGCAAGCAACTTTCCAGAAAAGAAAACCTGCCGCCCTTTGTCATATTTCAGGATCCTTCGCTGGAAGATATGGCCATTCAATACCCTGTGAAAGAGGAAGAACTCAGGCAAATAGTTGGAGTAGGCACAGGTAAAGCTTCAAAATATGGAAAGCCTTTCCTTGATTTAATCAACCTGTATGTAGAGGAAAATGATATTACCAGACCCAATGACATGGTGATAAAATCAGTGATTAATAAATCCGGCCTGAAAGTCTACATTATTAAAAGTATCGATCGCAAATTACCCTTAAAAGATATTGCCGCAGCTAAAAATCTTTCCTTAAGCGAGATGCTTACTGAGATAGAAAGAATTGTATCCTCCGGCACCAAGCTTGATATCAGTTATTACGTAGATGAATATGTAGACGAATACCACCAGGAAGATATTTACGATTATTTCTCAGAAGCAGAAACAGATTCCATAGAAGTTGCTCTGCAGGAGCTTGGTGAATCTGAATTTTCTGAAGAAGAAGTGAGATTGATGCGAATAAAATTCTTATCAGAAGTTGGTAATTAAGTTATGTCCAGGATAGTTATATTTTTCATTCTGATTCTCATAACAGCCTCATGCTATAATGAGAATAAGATAGTGGCGGATATTCCGGACCCTTTATTGTCAGAAGATCAAATTGTAGAATTGCTGACTGATATCCAAACGGCAGAAGCTGTTATGGCATACAACAGGCTGCAACGTGAAAATACTGATCAACATTTCAAGGATTCTTTGTTTAAAAAGGTATTTGACCACTATAATCTAACTGCGGACGAGGTAAATGAAAACCTCGATTACTACAATAATTTTCCCGGGCAAATGGAAAAGATCTACGAAAAGGTGCTCTCGAATCTGAGCAAGCGCCAGAGCGAGATAGATGAAGAATCTAAAAATGATGCTGGTGAAGATGAGTAACTCTGATTCTATTTTGTGAACGTAGCTTTTCTGTGGATGTTGTCAATTCCGTCGTCAAGGAAAAACTCAAATTGCAGCCTGTTCGATTTGATGTAGGCGCCTGTTCCTTCAGACTCATATCCATTTCCAATCGGTTGTTTCTCGATAATAACAGAGTTTCCCACAATCAATCCTACAGTTGTACCACCGATATTTGCGAAGTTTTGCAATTTTATTTTATCATCATAGAGCGCATGACGTTCAATGATAACGATATAATTAATTCTTGCCGGTTGGTCATCAACAGTCCACGTTCCAAGATACCTTGCAGCCAGATCCTGTTGCTGACCTCCTCCTCCTACATTATAACTATCATCTTTCACACATGACTGTGCGAATAAACAGATAATCACAATAAATCCTACACCTAACAATACTCTTTTCATCTCCCTTAATTTGAATGTGCAAAAGTAGCAATTTACGTGCCATCCTGCCAAACAATAAATTCTCTGTTCTAATCTTAGCATAATTTGATTAAGCTTTATTTAAAAGGATTACGAAATCGTAAAATTATCCGTAATCGTATGTAAATTGAGCAGATTCTGAAACCCTTACCTGCACTATTGTTGTTAATTAATTTTGTATTTGTAATTGATATACTAATACTTATGAGCTATTAAAATGCTATTAATATTTTTTGGCACAGGAATTGCTACGGGGTACGGTCTGCAATGGATATAATGGAAACAAAAGATTATAAAATAGAACGGATAAGAGTGAAGCGTAAGAAGTACTTTGAATGTGAAAGGTGCGGTTACGTGACAATAGTGAAGGATTCAGAATGTCCTATTTGCGCGAAAGAAGGAATAAAAGTGAAACTGAGTTAAAATTTACAATATGAAAATAAATGAACAATACTCTTTAACAGAAATTGAATCGAATGGCTTAATTGAGAAGACTGTGAAGGATCTTGATGCGAAAGTGTTTACAGCCAACAACAAGGTTTATTTTTTTGAAAACGTAGGAAACAAGATTTATCGTTTGTACACTGTAATCAACAAACGTTCATTTTTCTTGTAGAAGATAAGCTTAATGGATTAACTACTAACCTCCCGGGATTTTCTCAGGAGGTTTTTTGTTTTTTAATAGTATAATAATGGTTTTGATTGACGAACTAACCTGATTAATTCATTGGGTTAACCTCTTCGAATACTTTTAGATAGGCTGCGGATTCGCGAATGATCATGTTTTATTAGCGAATCCGCGGCTAATAAGCCATTAGTCTTCAATTCTGCCGAAGGCCTGCCCGAATACGTCAGGCGGGCATTCCCGGGGAAGTGGCTCACAAAATATATCCATCGCATCTAAATAATTTAAGTTAGGACTTAGTCTTGGCTCTTGACTCTTGGTTCTATTTTGTGATTAGGATTTAGAAATTAATTAGAGCAATTTTCTCAGTTTACTACTTTTGCAGCCTCATGAAAAAATTCTGGCAGAAATTGAAAATCAGGTGGGGAATTGAAAATGACTGGCAGGTAGCGATTATCCTGCTGGTATTTACTTTGACTGGTTTTTCTTTTCTCTATGTACACCGTTGGATTGACCAATTACTGGGGATTACCGCTGAAGATCCTTTCTGGCAAAAAGCACTGGTTTTTATTGTTGTCCTTCTCCCTCTTTATAATTTGTTGCTGCTGGTATGGGGAACGATTCTCGGCCAATTCCGGTTTTTCAAAAACTTTATCATCAGGTTTTTTAGCAGGCTGTTGTTTATTAAACAGAAGAAATAAAGCTGGTGGAGGAATCTGTCATTCTTTAGCAACCGCCTTCTGCCACACTGGATTTCTTTTTCCTTTTCACCGTTACAGGCTTTTTGCTTTCCGGATCATCCTCACCCTGAACTATTGCCGTGCTTGAAGCTACCTCAGCATAATCATATCGCGGGGCGCCAAGCAGGTAACTGTCCTCGTAATAAGTATCACCCAGCATGTCTTTCCATTCTTTGTAAAAGTTGTATCCGCCAAGCAATACTTTCACATTATCAAATCCGAGCTGCCTGAAAACCATCCAGGGACCGTTGGCCTCAAGTTGATTGTTGCCGTAAATGACGATTGTCATACCATTGTCCATTGACTGCTTCAGTCGCTTTATATTATCCTGGCTGAGTAATGTGATGGCAGAAATGTTTTCTGCACCATCAATATGTCCCCTGCCAAATTCAAACTTATTGCGAATATCAATGAGTATTACCGTATCTATCGCTCCACTAAAAATATCTTCCAATTCATAAGGATACATCACATGCTCTTCACTGGTCACCAGTTCAACTGTTTGAGATGGGCTCAGTTCATACTTTAGCTTGGGACTCCTGATGGTAAGCAGTCCAACCACAATGACCACAACAAATATGATAACTGTTACAAATGTTCTTTTGGGATTCGTTTCGTGAACGTGTCTCTTATCCATTGTATTCAATTTTATAATCTAACAGCCTCCTTCGGCCACACTGCCTTTTTTCTTTCTTTTCACTGTCACCGGTTTGGCTCCCTCTTCTGATGGTGTCGAAATATCGGATCCGGTGAAATACATGCTGGCTCCCATTCTGAAATCATACAGTTCAATGGCTTCCTTTGAAGCAGTTTCCTGTGGAGCCTCAGGTTTGATGATGGTACTGATCCAACAGTTCAGTCCACCTTCCATCACATACAAACTCCCATAACCCATTCTTTTAGCTATGACCCAAACCTGGTCAGCCAGGATATCGTCATTCGAGAAAAAGACCACATTCATATCTTCAATCCCAAGGTAATCCTGGTATTCTTCCACAAGAATACTATCCATAGGGATATTGATGGCGTTGGGCAGTGAGTATTCGAAGTAGTCATATTCGTTTCTGACATCAATCAGTTCAAGAGTCGGATCGCCTTCTATAATCATCTCTGCAACCTGGTCGGTTGTAACATAGCGCGAGGTCTGTACGATATCCCGCATCAGGTCTTCAGGTTTCATCTGTTTGATATTTTCTCTTTCCGGAAGCAGAAAATATCCTCCGGCAAGGATGATGAATAAGATGGCCAGAATGATATAATTCTTGTTCATATCTATTCGAATTTAAATGGGGTAATGGTCTTCCTCACCCTTTTCTCAATCAGCCAGGTAACATAAAAGGCAACCAAAGCGACGATGACAAAGATGAAGGTAACCAACTGGTTTGAAATCCCTAAGAATTCCCCAATAGTGATGTTACCCATATTTCCTTTATAATAAAAGTCTTCAAAGAGCGGGAATGCCTCTGAAAAAATAAAGATGCCAAGGAACAATCCTGCTGTAAAAACAAATCCATCGATCTTACCGATGGCCATGGCGGTGTAACTCGTTCCCGGGCAGAATCCTGCTGAGATGAAACCAAAGCCCATGATCACGGCCCCCAGTATCATTGGTTGCGGGAAGGTTGGCAACACATAAATGAGGTTATAATCTATCCAGCCCATATAGTGAAAATACATCAGGCCAACCATACAAACGAGGACTGCCGTAAAAAATACACGGAGTACTACGAAGTTATATCCATAGAAAACTCCGGCTATATTTCTGGATGAGGAGAATCCTGAAGCTTCCAGAATAAAGCCAAAAGCAATTCCCAGCAGCAGAGCGATGACAAAATCCCATCCTCCTGCTATTAAACCCTGCGGTATTAATGGTCCCATAATTTTATTGTTTTACAATTAAATCCAAAGTTTTCTGAAAAACCATGCCAGCACATATCCTGTCCCGAACATGAATAGCAGGACAATCAATCCTCCAAAGGAATAGGAGCCTGTTCCACTCAGTGCGGCTCCACTTGAGCAACCCCGTCCAAACTGGCTGCCAATTCCAAACAGGATGCCTCCCAGACCTGCAAATATTAGCCTTGTTTTGTTGCTGACACCTGGCGGTTTCTCTACACGCAGCTTTTTAATCCTGCCAAACAAAACACCCGAAAGCAATCCGCCCAGCAGCATACCAAGGGATTCGAACACCATCCAGTTAAACATTGGTGAATGACGATCAGTAATGAATTTGCTGTAGAAGTCACTTTCTTCAGCATGTACAGGGGCAACCTTATCAACGGTGGTAACCACAGCACTCTTTACCGCGCCACTTGCTCCAAGGCCTCTTCCGGTAATAAAGAATGTGACGAGCAACAGAAGACCCAGCAAAACTCCCCCGAAATAGGGGTTGATGTACCTGGGTGTTGAAATATTATTATTCGTATTCATTTTCAATGAATGTTTTATGATCAATACAAAAACCTGGTAATTTGACCTGCTTCTACCATGATAAACCTGAATGCCAGGCCACCCAGAAGTATGAGGAAGGCTGGTATCCAGACTGGTATTTTGTACCCCCTCAGTTCCAGAATCTCGAGTGTGGCTGGAAAGATCAAACCAAGGATGACAACAAATACCCAGAAACTGGCAGTGAATTCACCTCCTAAAAATAGTTGTGCCGCTTCAATCTGTACGGCCGAAGAAGCAAGAAATCCCATAAATAAATGGGTAATCAGGAAGAGTTCAACTCCGATAAGTGCAATGTCAATCTTACTCAACACTGATCTCTCGTAATGGCTTTTTGACATCCACATGATGGTTGCAAGGCCTGTTGATAATCCTGAAACGAGAAACAGTGGCCCAAGGATCGAGGTATTCCACAATGGCCTTGCATTAAAAGCGGAAAGCAGAATTCCAGTATACACACCAAGGACAATGGCCAGCATCATCATGGCCCAGGCCATGTGGATTCTGTACTTTGTGGCTATGACTTCCAGATTCTCGACCAGGCTAATCTTCCATTTCCAATTTGGGATAGCTTCCTTTATGTAAGTGGCCACCCAGATAAAAGAGAGTGGCGTGATAAACATCAGTGTCCAGGCGCCCCATGACATAGGAGATTCCAATCTAACAGTTGTGTAAAGCCGCCAGAAATAAAGTTGATGCTTCAGGTCGAGAAACAATGCGAACAGGCCAAGTACCAGCGCGACAGGCACGAGGAAAGTGGCCCATTTTACAGTAGTTTCCATTTCCTTTTCTTTCCCAATGATCGTGAAAAGTCCGGCAAAAAACATGATACCTGCGGCCAGTCCTCCCAGGAAAAGGTAAACAGGAATCTGCCAGTGCCAGATGTTCAGGTAAGGATCGATAAATGGGATATCGCGACCGCTGATAAATAATTCTTCTTTCATTTTTCTTCCTGGTATTTAAGTAAGAAAATAGATTTGTGGTTTGGTGCCAGCCTCCGGAGCAAGTGTCTTCCATTTGCGGTTTCTCAAGGCTTTGGAAACATCGCTGTTGGGATCATCAAGGTCACCAAAATAAAGGCATTTGGTGGGGCAAACTTCCACACATGCCGGATGCTGCCCCTTCTCAAGCCGGTGGTGACAGAATGTACATTTGTCAACATATCCTTCGGGATGCGAATAACGTGCATCGTAAGGACAGGATTGAATACATGCGCCGCATCCAATACATTTGTTGGCGGTAACCACTACAACTCCTCCATCAATAATATGGCTGGCACCGGTTGGACAGCATCTCACACAGGGTGAATTATCACAATGGTTGCATCGCTCCGACCGCAATTCGATCTCTACATTCGGGTAACTTCCATCAACTACCTCCACGATCCAGTCGCGGCAGTATCCGTGTGGTACGTTATTCTCTGTCTGGCAGGCTACCACACAATCGCTGCAGCCCACACATTTCCTGGTATCAACTACCATTGCATACCTCATAACTCAACCTCCTCTGCATTAGGATCCTCTTTGAGGAATGTTACAAAATTGCCTCTCATACCGGTACCACCCATCATCGGATCTTCCATTATATTTGTGATCAGCCTTGTATCGCTGACACCCCTGTCGTTGGCCCTTGACAGCTTTCTGTTTTTATGTCCGAAACCGTGTACGATGTAAACCGAATCCCACCTGATACGTTCCGTTACCCTGACTTTTACCGGATTATTAGTTACCACAAAATCCTGGTTTTCCAACCAGACATGATCTCCTGTTTTAATATCCCACAAGGCAGCTACTTTGGGATTTACCCAGACACTGTTCTCATCCATCAAATCCCACAGGTTATGGTTGTTTGAGGTGCGTGAAAAAGTGTGCATTGGGGCCCGGCCGTAAATTAGCCTGTAATAACCATCCTCAGGTTGTGGGTGCTCGGTATAAACGGGCATCGGATCAAAACCATGGTCTTCAAACTCTGTTGAATATAATTCGATCTTTCCTGAATTGGTATTGAATTCGTATTCTTCGCCTTTTGAAAGATAGAGCGCTCCTGACTGACGCGGATATTTTTTCACACCAATCTTTTGCATCTCTTTCAGCGAAGTGTCCATTTTTTTCAACTGCCAGTCGAGTACTTCTTCGATATCTTTGTAATTGAAATATTCGCCGAGTCCAAGTCTTTCACCCAGTTGCTTTGCAATCCACCATGCCGGTTTGCTTTCATATTTTGGCGGTGTGGCTGGCATGCGCAAAGCGATATTGGGTTCCCTGTGCGGAGATGACCTTATGAAATCATACCTTTCCAGGTAAGTACATTCAGGCAGGATGACATCCGCGTAACCGGTGATGTCCATGGGCATGGTATCCACCACGCAAATGAAATCCACCGAATCGGCTGCCATCTGGAATAGCTCTTTGTTTGGAATCGTCAACGGCAGGTTTGTTCCTGCTACCAGCCAGGATCTGATCTGGTGTTTGTATTCAAACTCCGGTATGGAGGCTTTCAGCAATTCAGTGGTGATACCCATAGCCGAAAGCGGGTATTTGCCATTCAGGTTGTCTTTCCAATCCCATTTTGGGTGGGGGTATTTTGGATGGGGATACTTAGGTACAGAAACGGCTTCTTTAAAATAAAAACCGCCCCTTTTACCCCATGAGCCGAGCAAAGCGTTAAGTATGGCAATGGCCCTTGAACGCTGGCTGTCATCACCATACCATACTACGTGACGGCCCGGGTGAACGATAGTTGCAGGAGCTGCATTGGCCATTTCACGGGCTGTTTTCCTGATGATATCCGGTTTGATGGTTGTGATACCAAAAGCCCATTCAGGTGTCATGTTTTTTACATGGGCTTTCAACTGGTCGAAACCAAAAGCGTACTGACCGACGTAATCTTTGTCATACAGATCTTCGTAAATCAGTACATGGATCCAGGCGAGGAGCAATGCCATGTCGGTGGCAGGTTTTATTGGCAGCCAGTATTTTGACTTACTGGCCGCCGTGCTCAGTCTTGGGTCGACGGTAATAATTGTTGCTCCTCTGTCAATGGCATCCGACATTTCCTGTATCTGGCCGTTGTGCATGTTTTCACCAATATGCGACCCGATCAAAACCAGGCAATTGGTGTCGCGTATATCGGTTGGCTCGGGTGATCCTACCCAGCTACCAAAAGTTGCGGCAAAACCCACCTCACGTGGGCCTCTGCATTGCGCCCAGGCCGGTTCGCCTTCGTTCCCTGATCCGAAAGCATGAAACAACTGTTTGAAATGCGAGCCCGGTGATCCATGGTTAAACAATGCAACTGCCTCAGGTCCGTGACTGTCAGCAGTTTTTTTCATTTTCGATGCAACCAGGTTGAGTGCTTCATCCCAGCTTGCTTTTCTGAATACCTGCTTGCCATTAACCGTTTCCCTGATCAGTGGTGTTTTCAGCCGGTCTTCATCTTCGTACATCCCAACGCCGCCGGTGCCTCGCGGACACAAACGGCCATTGCAATGCGGGTCTTCTTTGTTACCTATAATTTTTCTAATGTCGCCGCTTTTGTCAATGTAAGTCCAGCCGGCACATTTCCAGAAACAAACTTCACAGTAGGTTGGATATGGAGTCATTTCCTCATCACTCACCCTTCCGGAACCATTGGATGCCAGGAGCGTATTGGCGCCTTTCCAATTGAAAGCGCTTAGTCCAAGTGCGGCTGCTCCGGCCCCTGCTGTGGAGATTTTAATAAAATCCCTTCTTGTTTTCATCCGGTAAATATTGATTTAAAATCGTCAAATCGAATTGAATATTATCGATACATCTAACTATTTAGATATTTTCAAGTTGCAAAAATAGAATCTATGAATCGAACCGTCTTCTATTTGAATTGGTTCTAATCTTGGAGGGATTATTTTGTTATTCAATCACTTACAGAATTATGATACTTTTATGATATAAATCATCTATGCATATAATTCTGATAATCAAGAAATTGATTTATTTATTTAAAATCGCAATAAATTACGCTTTTGTAATCATGAAAAAGTCCCGCCTGGGCGGGACTCACTTACATTACTTATGAAAACATGTTGCAGGTTAAAATTAGTGCAATTGCAGTAAATACTAATTTATAAAAACCCGCATTTATCTTTTATTTCTTAAGTAACAATTGTTGTACATGCAAACTCCAAAGGTAATTGCGCCAATGGCAACAATGGCAATGATTATTTGATAGTACAATGAATCAGTTATACCAGCGCAACATCCGAAGAAGCCGGCAATGATGATGATCAGGTAAGTAATGAAGCCGATCACTGCAAAAGAGAGAGCGGCGTTTACAAATATTTTTAAACTCATTTTCATAACTTTGATATTTAATAGTTAAATAATGTAAGATTTACTTGTTAATTATGTTACAAATGTATAAATTTGTACTGTATAAAAGCTACTTAACAGCGTGATTAATAATTGATTACAAGGTGATAAAAGTCTCAACTTATGGTGATTTAGGACACCATTTAATTTGTTTTAAATCTCATATTTTTGTGACTTTAATCACATTCATATGATCGTGAAGTTGGCATAATGAACTATGTAATTATAAATCAACACTATGCAAGATTGTGAATTCTGTGCGATAAAATCAAAGGCAGTGGAGACACTTAACCCTGATGAGTTGGATATCCTTAAGCAAAACTGTGCTGAGGTAACCCTGCAACCTGGCGAAAGCATCATTAAAGAAGGGTTATTATCTTCTCACATTGCTTATCTAAAATCCGGTTTAGCAAAAATCTGTAAAAAAGGAGTGAAAGGAGTTGATCAGATTTTGAAAATAGTAAAGCCGGGAAGTTATCTGGGCATGCAAACCGTATTGTCAAATAAGTTACATCAATATTCTTCATCGGCAATTGAAGAATCGGTAGTTTGTTATATTGACATCTGGTCGTTTAAAGAATTGATCACCCGCAATGCACAATTTGCCAATGAATTGATCCTTTACCTGTGCCGCGATGAATTGGGTTATTTCAACCGTTTTGTAAATGTTCATCAGAAACAGATTGACGGCAGACTGGCGGACATGATCCTCTTTTTTTCAGATGAAATAAATGAATCAGAAAAATCTTTCAGAGTACCCCTTTCCAGAAATGACATGGCCGCACTGGTATGCGCCACCCGTGAAAGTGTAACCCGTGCCATCAAGGATCTTTCTGAAATAGGCACGATCAGGGTTAATGGGAAACATTTCGAAATCGTGAATTACGATTTGTTGAAGAAGATCAGCGAGAAGGGATAAAACCAATATAGTTTCAGCCCTGCCTTTTTCATTTGATTTCTTTACAAGAACAATTAAAGGTTCACTATGAAAAATATCGTATTGGCGGCATTCGTGTTTTGCCTTGTCACTCTGGCCAAAGGACAGCAATATCAAAACACGTGGGAATCACTGGACACAAGACCTGTACCCTCGTGGTTTGAAGATGCGAAGTTTGGCATTTTCATTCATTGGGGAGTGTACTCAGTCCCGGCATGGCGCAAGGTTGAATCGGCAAGGTATGCATCCTATGCAGAATGGTATTATGCCAGGGTGATGGATAACCGGGAAAATGGCGGTTATGATTTTCATCGCAATAATTATGGTGAGGATTTTGAATACAGGGATTTCGCACCCCTGTTTAAAGCCGAATTGTTTAATCCTGATCAATGGGCACAACTATTCAAAAACTCTGGTGCCAAATATGTTGTGCTTACTTCCAAGCATCATGACGGCTTCTGTCTCTGGCCTACAGACAATCCACACAAGAAAAATTGGAATTCAGGGGATATCGGCCCCCGTAGGGATCTGCTGGGCGATCTATCAAAATCCGTGAGAAGCAAGGGTTTGAAGATGGGATTCTACTATTCCATTCCCGATTGGGAAAGCATTCCCCGTACGCTGGAACCTTTGGAATATTACGTAAGGACAGAATTTGCGGAGAAATACGGATTGGATCCGGAAACCTATCGGGATGAAGTATTGCTTCCGCAACTTCATGAATTGGTTAGGAAGTTTGAACCGGAACTCATATTCAGCGATGCAGGTGAGTGGTTGTACAATGACGAGTTTTGGAAAACCAAAGAGTTTCTGGCATGGCTTTACAATGAATCCGCATGCAAGGATGTTGTTGTAGTCAATGATCGCTGGAGCAAAGGAATGCCTGCAAAACATGGCGATTATTTTTCCAGTGAATACAAAGACGCTGATATAGACCTGGCCTCCAAACCATGGGAAGAAAGCCGTGGAATAGGAGGTTCTTACGGCTACAACAGGGCGGAAAATATCAATGATTATTCTTCCTCAAAAGAATTGATTATCGAGCTGGTGGATATTGTCAGCAGGGGAGGAAATCTATTGCTAAATGTGGGTCCAACTGCAGACGGGCGTATTCCGGTGATCATGCAGGAAAGACTGCTGGATATTGGAAACTGGCTGAAGGTAAATGGAGAGGCTATCTATGGAAGCAGAAAATACGTTGTGAGCAATCAGAAAGATGATAATCAGGAAACCTTTTTTACCGCCAAAACAGGACATCTTTTTTGCATTTTCACCAGTTGGAATGACCTGATTGAAATAAGTTTACCTGCTGTTGAAAAAGTAAAAGAAATAAGAATGTTAGGCATAAATGAAAAGATGAAGTGGACATCAGAAGGGAACGTACTGATCATTGAAATACCAAAACTGACTGTTGATGAGGTTCCCTGTTTGCATGCATGGACGTTGAAGGTGGAGCTAGACGAATAGGTGAATGGTTTTTATGATACCTCTGTGAGTTGTCTGTGTGTCTGTAATGTTCAAGGAAAGTCAAAAACGAAATCCAAGGCAAACAAATATTTGAAAAGGATTGGAATCAACATCATTTTTGAACACATCGACAAATCCATAATTCACGCTGGTTTCTAAATAAATGAATGCAACATCAACGCCAATTCCTCCATGGCCCAGGAGGTTGAAAGTGTTGATGTTATCCTTATCTATTCCGAGGTCATTGCCGCCAACCCCGATGGCAAACTCAGGAGTTACACCTACGAACAGCCTGAGACCAACAATCCGGCTTGCAAAGGACAGGAAGTTAAGACCAACTGTAACCGGTACATCGATATTTCTTACTGCAAATACACCGTCAAGCAGGTTGCTCGAATCAGCAGGAATGTTTGGGTTATCAAGATTATATACTGCATTATTGTAGCGAACTCCAAGCTCCCAGTAAAAGAATTTGCCCCTTTTGTAAGATACACCCAGCATCCAGCCAGGTGCCAATGTTGAGTTGTAGGTGTCAGAAGAAACTAAAAGATGGTTTAAACTTAATCCTCCGTATATCTTGAATTCATCTTTTCTTTTCTTGTCCTTTTTTTCCTTCTTTTCCTTCTGAGTATTATCTACCTGGGTTGTATCAGATTGAGCGAAAACTGCATCAGAAACTATGAAGAACAATCCTGCCAAAAGGATTGTAATCAGTTTGTTGGATTTTGGAAAGTGGTTCATTTATCCTTAATTAAATTAAGGATAAAATTAGTATTAATTATCCAAAGATTTAGCAACCCTCAAATGAGCTGATTATTAACTATTAAGAGATTGATAAAAAAGGTTTCAGTTTTCTTAACAAAAACAAATCAGCACCCCCCTACTTCTTCCTCTTCCTCATGAGACATCTGGTCAAGGTTCTTTTCATAAATTAAAGGGTAGGTCATTTCCCAGTGTTTCCAGCCGTCCTCCAGGAATTTCACGTTTTTGTATCCGAGCTGTTCGAGGGTCTGGACGGCAAGGATGCTTCGTTTTCCTTTTTTGCAATATAAAACAAGCTGTTCATCCTTTTCAGGCATATAGAGCATTTCGGCGTCCCAGAAATCCTCATTGCCGATTTTGAATTCCAGGGTTCCTCTCGGGATATTCAGCGAGCCGGGAATGTAACCGGCATTGTGCTCGTTGGGTTCACGGACATCGACAAGAAGTATCATATCCCCGTTTTCGATCATTTCCATTAATTGTTCAACTGTAATGCTTTCGACACCCTTTTCAACTTCAGCAACCAATTCGTCAACACTTTGAAATGACATTGTCTGGTTACAGCCAAACAGTACGATGCTAAGAAAAAATATTCCAAAAATTGATTTAACTCTTTTCATCATTATAATATTTGTATTAATTATTTTCCTTATTCTTGTTTTTTCGCTGCCGCTCCTCAATCCTGATCTTCTTTTTTAGTATCTCATATTCAGCTAAATGTTTTGCGGTAGTGTCAATTATAAATCCTTCAAGACCATCTATCTTATCACCAAAATAAACAGGGGAAAGCGTAAGCGTGTGATATCCTTCTGACCCGTCTTTGCAAATTCTCTTTACCTCTCCATGGTTTATCGTTTCACCTTGTAACACTTTTTCAACAGTAGCCTCAAGTTCTTTAAAATCCTCCTCGGCACGACTTAATCGATAATGCTGTCCGACAATCTCCTCTTTTGATCCGTATTTATACAAATTCACCCATGCATCATTTACCTCCTTGAATAGCCCGTCTTTACCAATACAGAAATAACCTGCTGCACTTTGGCTGATTGCATCCCGGAAATAAGTTTCTCTTTTAACGCCAAGTTTTTCCTCAACTTCTTCGAGCGCTTCGTCCAGTAAATCACTTTTTCCTTCAGTAACTTTTAATTTGCCTTTTATATCTTTAAGCGCCACTTCCATTTCCTCTTCGACAACAATTTTAATTTCTTCCTCTTCCATTTCTTCCCAGCCTGTGATCATTGCTTCGATACTCGATAATGGTTTTATTCCTGTTACTGTTGTCAGATAGACATGTATTCCAACAAACGCGAGTAAAACATAAGCTCCGAATGTATGAATCAACGCAACCGATTCCAGTCCATCCAATTCTATCCCAAATTTTGGATATTGAAAATAGAGGTAAAGAAAACCCGTTCCAACCATAACCGGTATGACAAGAATTTTCAGACCCAGATAAATTATCCGCTGTAATGGGTTGAATTTGTTGTAAACTGTTTTGTTTGTAGGGTGTGGCGCATTTTGAAAAATACCACCAATATAATAGTTGAACTGAGCCATCACCAGTTTAACAGTTGGTATGTATTGACGCCACTCGCCGGAGGTGATATGCCAGAAAATGGCAAATACAATGAGCACAAGAAAAGTCCAGCCTGCTATATTATGAATCTCTACTGCACCTTCATATCCAATAAAACTGGTGGTGCCATGGATTTCAAAACCTGTAAAGATCAATGTTAGAATGATAATTGTTTGGCTCCAGTGCCAAAAACGTTCAAAACCTTTATATATGTATACTTTTTTCATTATTAGTTCCCTCCTAAAGTTTTATCACCACTGCACGCTCCCCTGCTTACAATCCTGCAAACGATATGGAATCCTATTCCAATTATCGAGGCCAGGATA
>JAUXDH010000130.1 GCA_030618545.1 Chlorobiota bacterium | reverse complement strand
CTGGTTTCTCCGGAAGTAATTCTTATCTGTCTTTAATCAAGTTGGTCTACCGTAAAGCACCAAAGGTGCGTAAATCAATAGCCCCGAGAGCCCGCCTGCCGGCAGGCAGGTAGCTCGGGATTTATTATCAAAAATGATCACTCAGCCCCATCGGGGCGCAATCATTAATTTGGATAAAAAGGTACATCAACATTAATACCACATCTATTTTAGTGAGCCAGTTAATCCATACAAAGGGTAGATTATTTTAATGTTCATTTTACATTACACTAGTAGTAATGATGATTTCGCACCTTTGGCGCTTTGGGTGATTGATCTAATAATCTCCGGGCTGCAACCCGGAGCTGTTGATAATCGCCCCCTTGGGGCTTTCTCAATTTATTTTGAAGCTATTATTGAATATGGGACACCCGATTTTGTAAAACAAATAAATCTAATTCACTGTCATACTGTAAATTAAAGAGTATAAAAAATTTAATCCCGGCAAATGTGCTGAAAACAGGAGAATGGAATATCGTGATAAATCATTCTTTCATTCCAATTTTCCATGAAGTTAAGAGACCTGATAATATCAGACTCTGATAAGAAATACAAATGGTATAAAATCTTGAAGGACTGTTCTGCCGGGCAGTCCTTTTATTTTTACGATCTTTACACTAATTTTGACAGCACCGAAAATACCTGATGATGGCAGAAACCAGCAACACTGAAAAACAAAAATATACGATCAGGCTACGGGCCTTGAGAAGCGAAGATATTGAACTAACCTGGAAATGGCGAAACAGGCCTGATGTCAGGGAAATGTATGCCGGACATCCTTTTTTCGTTAATCCGGAGAAAGAAAAACTGTGGTTTGAAAAGATCCTTACGTCCGATTACCCTCATGTCGCATTTGGCATTGAGATCGTAGAAAAGGAACAATTGGTCGGGTTAACTTTTCTGAAGGATATCAATTACATCCACCGGACAGCAGAGTTTTCCATCTTTATGATTGACAAAGCATATGAAAACAGATGGTACCTCAGGCATGCCTACTTTCAGACTCTTGACTTTGCGTTTTATGATATGAACCTTAACAGGATATGGTCAAAGATCTATGAATACAATCGAAAGGCTTTAGGTCTTATCCAGTATTTTGGTTTTGTAAAAGAAGGTGTTTTACGCCAATCGGCCTTTAAGGATGGAAAATATGTTAACGAAGTTATTCTCTCCCTGCTTCGCGAAGAATATGAAGTCCTGGAAAGAAAAGAAGGTTATTCCAGGAAAAGTAAGCATTCCCCGGAAGAACCTTCAGCATTTATGAAGTTTTAAAACAGTTTAATTTTTACTCGCAGACCCTTGCATTCTTCTTCTGGCTTCCACAAGAACGTGGTACATTGAGGGGACAATCACCAGTGTAAGGAATGTGGCAAAGCTAAGTCCGAATATCACTGTCCAGCTCATCGGGCCCCAGAAACTGACATTGTCTCCACCAAAATAGATATGAGGATCGAAGGTATTGAGGAATGAAAGGATATCAATGTTTAACCCGGTGGCGAGCGGCATCAATCCCAAAATAGTCGTGATCGCTGTCAGCAATACAGGACGTAACCGGGTTTTGCCGCCCTCAACGATGCATTCCCTGGCAACTTCTTTTGGCAGTATAGCGCCTGCAGGTAGTCCAAGCTCTTCTCTTTTCCGTTGCTTGAGCAAACCGACATAATCTATCAGCACAATACCATTATTGACCACAACACCGGCAAGCGAGACAATACCTATCCCGGTCATGATCACCACAAAATCCATTCGGAAAGTAGCCAGTCCGCCAAACACCCCGATCGTACTCATCACAACTGTAAAGATGATCATGGCAGGTTTTACGAATGAGTTAAACTGGGAAACGAGAATGATAGCTATCAGGACCACAGCAATGAGCATGGCTGTTGCAAGAAAGGCCATCGATTCTTCCTGTTCCTCCTGCTCTCCGGTGAATTCATAACCGTAGCCAACAGGCAGTTCAAAATAGCGCATGATCTCTTTTAATTCATCGTTGATCTCAGTAGCATTGAAACCCAATAAAACATTGGAGTAGATAGTTATTACCCTGTCACGATCAATGCGAGTGATGGCGCCATAAGTCGTACTGTATTCTATCTCGGCAACCGAAGATATCGGTACCTGTACAATTTTTCCTGACGACTGGCTGCGGAAGGTAATTCGCTGGTTGATCAGGCTTGCCATATCATACCTGTATCGATCATCCAATTTCATCCTGATCTTGTATTCATCTTCTCCATCCTTGTAATCGGATATTTCTTTACCAAAGAGTGCCGTCCGGATCGCGTCCCCTATCTGCCCGGTCGATAATCCGTAACGCCTGGCTTTTTCACGGTCGATGTGTACCAGAATTTCAGGTTTACCTGCGTCCAGATCAATCTGCAGGCCTTCAATACCAGGTATGTTCGATTTGTTAATAACCGAACGAATGGTATCTGAAAGGTATAGCAGGGCGCTGAAATCAGGTCCGTGTATCTCAAGGTTAATAGGCCTTCCGGTAGGAGGTCCTTCTTGCTGTGGTTCAACAGAAATAGTCATTCCCGGATATTGACCAACCAGGGCTTTTGTGAGTTCATCCAGATTTTTATAGGTATCTTTTCCCTGCCTGAATTCAAATTCCACGAAGTTCACAGTTACCAGTCCCCTGTTAGATCCACCCGATCTTCCACTCCAGCCTTCCTGTTCTCCTACCGCACCTTTCCCGACAGTTGTCAAAATTGACTTTACAATATCCATATCCGGATCAAGTACTTCAAATACTTTTTCTTCAATCACATACATGGAAGAATCCATGACATCAATATCGGTGTTGATAGGCATCTCACATAAAACATTGATGTATTTTGGGGGTGATGATGGAAAATTGATAAACTTCGGATTTGAACCAAAATAAAACATCATCGTCACGATCAGCAGCAACAATGTTCCGGCTATCAAGCCATAGGGTCTCCAGCCTTTTAAAGCAAACTGGATAAATTTAAGGTAGGTATCTTCAAGCCATATCAGGGCCACTTTCTGAAACCACATGGCCAGCCTGGATAAAAATACCAGGTTGAGGAGGCCAACAATAGCAAGAATCATAATAAGTGTACCGAACCAGTTAACACCTGCCCAGTAAAATAATACAGCAAGAACAACCATTCCCCCAATGAGGACGAGGTTTTTCTTCATGTTCGGGAGTACAAGGTTGGCGCCTGGTTTAAACATATCGGTAAAAACTACCGGAATGATAACCAGTGCCACAAACAGCGATGATGCAAGGACGATAATCAGGGTTACAGGCAAGTAAGACATGAATTCACCTATCAGGCTGTCCCAGAAAAGAAGCGGAAAAAAGGCGGCTAAAGTGGTGGCAGTTGATGAAATAATCGGCATGGCCACTTCACCTGTAGCCTGCCTGGCAGCCTCCATCACCGAATACCCTTTCTGTATATACCGGTATATATTTTCTGTGACAACAATAGCATTGTCTACCAGCATACCAAGGGCGAGAATCATGGAAAACAGTACAATCATGTTGATATTATAGCCTATCATTCCCATGATCATAAATGCCATAAACATCGACACGGGAATTGCCAGACCCACAAAGAGAGAGTTACGCGTTCCCAGGAAAAGGAATAGCACGATGATCACAAAAATCATCCCCAGAATGATGCTATTTTCCAGGTTGCTAATTTGCATCTTGATCATCTCTGATTGGTCCTGGGTGATGGTGACTACAAGGTTTTCAGGAATGACATTATTGGCTTTGGATTCATCAAGAATTTCGATTATCTGGTCGATAGTAGACAGTAGATTTTCACCGCTTTTCTTAATCACCTGCATAGAAACAACAGACTGCTTCATGAGCCGGGCATAGCTGTCTCTTTCTGCAAAACCATATTCAACTGACCCGATATCGGCAAGATAAACAATGTCGTTGTTCTCGCTTTTTACAATAATCCTCTCAATTTCTTCAGGATCGGTAAACTCACCAATCAGCCTGATGGAACGTTTTATATTACCCAGCCTGATATCGCCTCCCGACATGGAAACATTTTCGGCAGCAACAGCATTTTCTACATCGTCAAAGCTCACCTGTAGTGAATTCATTTTAAAGGGATCAAGATTGATCTTTACCTCTCGCTCTGTAACACCTGTCAGGTTGACTTTCGAGACCTCATAAACAGTTTCAAATTCATCCTTTAATTTCTCGGCATAATTCTTCAATTCACTAATACTGTAATCACCAGATATGTTGATGTTGATCACCGGGAATTCAGAGAAATCTATATCGGTTACAAGAGGATCATCGAGCAAATCCGTGGGCAGATCACTTTTAGATTTATCCACAGCATCTTTTACATCCTGCAAAGCTGTTTTGATATCCACATTTGTTTGAAACTCAATGAAAATACTCGATATATCCTGGGTTGAAAGGGAAGTCATTTTTTTAATCCCTTTGACAGATTCGACCTCCTTCTCGAGTTGACGCGTAATCAGGTTCTCGATGTCAACAGGGGGGTTACCTGGATACAATGTCTGCACCATGACGGTGGGCATATTGATATCGGGAAATAATTCCTTGGGCAAAGTCACATAGGAATAGGTTCCAAAAGTCACGATCGCCAGGACAATCAGGTAAACAGTATTTTTGTTCTTTAAGGCCCAGGAAGACAACCAAAAAGTTCTGATTACCTTCTCTTCTTTAATATTATCGTTTTCCATGTTTTTCAAATAGTATGATGATAACCATTCAATAATGATCTGGCTCTTTAACCGACTATCTCAATAAACGCGCCATCAGAAACATTTCCATAACCGTCGGTAATAATCTGATCATTCACTTCAAGACCTGAGATAACTTCTGTTGAACCCTGGTAGACTCTTCCCACTTTTATGTATTTCTTTTTCGAAATCATGTTGTTGTTTTCGTCTTTCTCAGCTATATAAAGATATGATCCTATAAGATCTTCCCTGACGACCATCGATGGTACTACTATGCTGGCTTTGCTATTATAATCATTAATTTTTATGTTGGCCAGAAGGTTGGGTTTTAATCTCCCGTCCTTATTACCAACTTTAACCTCTACCCGGAAGGTGCGGTTTTTTTTATTGATCACATTTCCGATACGGGTGACCGGCCTGTCCAGCACCAGGTCAGGATATGAAGGAAAGGTGATAGTCACAATTTCTCCTTCTTTGACTACCGGAAGGTAGGCTTCTGAGAGTTTTGCTGTGACATATAAATTATCGATGTCAACGATTTGCATCAACTGCATTCCAGGCGATGCCAATTCTCCCCTTTTGAGTATAATATCTTCCACATAACCGGCGATTGGTGATTTGATAATTGTCATGTTATACTGCTCCTGCAAAGTGGCAAGGGCATTTTTCAGGTTTTCGTAGTTATTCCTGGTTTCAAGGTATTGTCTCTCTGAACCTATTCCCTTTTCCCAGAGTTCAGTTTGTTTTTTATAGAAAGTCTCTGCAAGCTCCAACTGTGTATTCACTTCATCAATGCTTTTTTCTATCAGGCTGGTATTAAGTTTTGCCAGCAACTGTCCTCTTTTTACTCTTTGGCCTTCCTTCACATGTATGCTGGTAATCTGCCCACTCACTTCAGGACTGATATAGGCCTCATTGATAGCTTCCAGTTCGCCGGTAGCAGTAAAGTATTTGGAGAAAGGCTGAGGGCTTATTTTCCTGGTCCGGACTTTGAGGGCATTCCCTGATCCGTTTGCTACCATTCCGTCAGGTAAGCGGGCTTCCAAATCTTTGATCTTTTTATTCAGTTCTGTGATTTGGTTTTGATACTTTTTGATTTCTGTTCTAATAGTATCTTCTTCTTTGTTACCCGAATTACAGGAAACCAGGAAACCACCGATTAATATCAATACAATCAATTTTTTCATTTGTCAGTTGATTATTTTAGTTTGTCAATTTTTTGCTCCAATATTTTTCTTCCTTTCTCGCTTACAATACCGTACATATGGTAGGTAAACATTTCCGTAAAGAATTCTTTTGTAAGAAGTTCTTCAAGCCGAAAAATCGTAGAATTTACAAAAGCTTCAACCCGCATAAGGTTTAAAAGGGCAATCACCTCCTGGTTCAATTCCTTCCTGTACAATCCTTCGGATTTACCCTGGTTCAGGTTATTCAAAACGTTTTCATAAATCATCTCACGTTTTTTTTCAACAAAACTCCTGTGAACCTCGGGGTAATATTTTTTAAGGTCGTATATCATCGAAGGATTATATTCCTTGATCAATTTCATCTGAAAATCATAAAACCTGAGCATTTTCTCGATAGCGTTTGAAACCCCTTCAATGGCCTCATCATACTCCTTTGTCTTAAGGTTTGAATCACAGTCGATAACCGCGGTTACAAGTTCAGACTTATTGGTGAAGTACTGGTAAAGTGTTTTCTTTGAAATTCCTGCTTCACGCACCACATCATCCATTGTAACACTTCGTATCCCATACTGGAGATAGAGCGCCATGACTTTCCTGATAATTTCCTGTCTTTTTTCCTTATCCATTATTCAACTGATTTTGCAAGTAATCTTTCAAGTTCAGCGCTTGCCTTCAACAATGCAATGGCAGCAGTTATGTAGTCTTGTTCTGAGGAAAGATACTGGTTTTGAGTATTCAATATGTCGATGCTTGAAGCCATACCTTCGGTAAACTTTATTCGGGTGGTGTTAAGAATCTTATTGGCTACCTTTCTTGCCCTGTCTTTGTTTTTGTAAACTGAATAAGCGTTCACGTATTCATTGCGTGCAGCATTAAATTGCAGCTTTAAAGAAGTCTCAAGTTGATCTTCCAGTATTTCAACCTGCTCAAACGCTATCCTGGCCTGTCTGACTTTTGCAAGTCTTTCTCCACTTGATAATATAGGAACTTGTAAGGTAATTCCAAAAACTGAACTGGCGTACCAGGCGCCATTGGGGTCGAGAAAATCCCATTGCTGACGTTGAGCATTGGTCTGCAGGTTGATGGTAGCAAGTAAAGTAGGCATGTACTCAGTTTTTTGCAACTGTACCTTCTTAAAGCTGATAGCTTTTTGTTTGTTCAACGAAACGTATTCCGGATTGAGTTTATAATCGAATTGTTTATTGATAATTTGTGAGGTCTGCAGGTATGCAACCAGATCTTCCATACCATCTGTTAAGATGATGCTATCCTGTTCGTTAAGACCCAGGTAAAACTTCAAAAAAGCCTGAGAAATAACAAGCTGGTTATCAAAATATATTCTTGATGCCTCAAGGTCAATAACCAGCAATTCCAGTTGGTCCACATCAACATCCTCCGCAAATCCAACTTCATAAGTAAATCTGGTTTCTTCAGCAAGTTTTTGGGTAACTACAAGTGTTGTATCGATAACCCAAAGTGCTTCTTCAACAGACAACACGTCATAGTAGGAATTGGCTACCTGTTGCCTGACGGCGACCTTATCTCTAAAGAAATCTACATTTGTTTTCTCCATAAAGATCCTGGCAGTTTGCAAACCGACAATATATTTGCCGCTGAATAACAATTGTGAAGCATACAATCCTGCATTCATGCTGTAATTTGAGCCAAACTTCAATACAACATCTTCACCTGGCTGACCAAAAAAATCTCCGCCTCCTGGTATGACGCTTACAGGTAATGCAATGTTATCGGTATAATCCAACAGCCCATCGATCTGGGGAAGACCAAAGGAAGTGGCTTCGCGCATTTGTTGCTTGGCTGCTTCAATATTCATTTCCGAATAAATGACATCATAGTTGTTGTCCATGGCATAATCAATGGCCTCGGTCAGAGAAAAGCTAAACTTTTCCTGGGCAATAATCGGTAATGAAGACACTGCCAGTACCAGGGTAAATATTATTCTTGAGAGTATTTTCATAGCTCTTGGATTGAATAAATCAATATTAATTGAAGGGCAAAAGTATAAATAAATAAACTATGGAAACTTTTATTAGGTTAAAAGTTTATTTAGTTTTTATATTCCGAAGGCTTATATTTTTATTTCGCCCCGATGGGGCTTGTGTATGGATGTTTTTAATTTCTATAAATATATCGCCTCTACGAGGCTAATTTCTTCAGCACCAGAGGTGCGAAATATTTATAGAACAAGTGAATACAATATTCAAAAAAGTGCCGTAGGTACGATATCTGAATTTACCTTTGATTTAAGAAATGTAAAATATAAAAGCTGGATGATTTTACATTAACGACAATCCCT
>JAUXDH010000205.1 GCA_030618545.1 Chlorobiota bacterium | reverse complement strand
CCGATGGAATGGACGGGCCTTGGCAACTGGGAGCGCATTTTCAATGACAGGCTTTTCTGGAAGTCCATTTTGAATACCCTGAGATTCCTTGCGATACATATTCCATTACAAATCATCGTTGCCCTTGCCCTGGCTGAAGTGTTAAACCAGAAGATCTTTATGCGTGGTTTTTTCAGGGCAGCCTTTTTTATGCCTTTCGTAATATCAGGAGTCGTAGTGACTATTCTCTGGCAGCAATTATTGAGTTTTGAAACCGGGGTTTTGAACAGGATGCTTGTCTCATTTGGTTTGGGTAAAGTGGGCTGGTTAATCGATCCGAATGTCGCCATGGCTTCAATCGCCATCATGGCTACATGGAAGAATGTGGGGCTGTATATCATTCTTTTCCTGGTAGGATTGCAAACAGTCCCCAAACAATACTATGAGGCAGCAGACCTGGAAGGGGCATCGCAATGGCAGAAGTTCATCAATATTACCGTCCCGATGATCAATCCGACAATCTTTATGGTCGTCGTACTTTCTACAATCGGGGGATTCTCTCTCTTCATCGAACCCTATATTTTAACGGGAGGAGGTCCGTTAAACAGCACCCTTTCCGCCGTACTCTATATTTATAAACAGGCCTTCGAATATTATCACATGGGTTATTCTGCCACGCTCGGCGTTTTCTTTGCCATCATGGTGATGCTGGTTGTAGTGATTCAGAAAAAGTTTATCGAAAAAGAAGTCTGACAGCCCATGAGATTAATCAAAAAAATATCGGTTTACCTTGTTCTTACGCTGGCTGCGCTGAGCTTCATCTATCCGTTTTTCTGGATGATCATGGCTTCTTTGTCACCTGAACAAGACATTGGCAGCCTTGTGTTTTTCCCTTCTGAAATCACCTTTGAGAACTACAATATGATGATGGGCAAAATCCCCATTTGGCGGGCATTGTTCAACAGCTTGTTCGTATCATTTATCAACACCGGGTTCTCCCTGGTTTTCTCCTCAATGGTGGGATACGCCTTGTCGCGAATGGAATTCAAAATGAGGGATCTGATATTCTTCATTATTATTTTCACCATGTCGCTTCCATTCCAGATCACACTTATTCCCAATTATGTGTTGATGGTTAAGGTGGGATGGATAGATACTTACCTGAGCCTGACGGTACCATTTATGATCAATGCTTTTGCCATACTGATGTTCAGGCAGGCATTTGCCGGCATACCACAGGCATTGATAGATGCCGCAAGGATTGATGGCTGTGGCGAGCTCAGAATTGTTTTCACCATACTCTGGCCAAATATAAAACCTACATTAATCACGGTTGGCATTCTCGCTTTCATGGGCTCCTGGAATGAAGTACTCTGGCCGCTGATTGTTATTCGTGATGAGCAACTGATGACACTTCCGCAATTGGTCACCCTCTTTTCAGTTGGCGGTCGGGCAGAAGCCCAGTTGGGCGTCAAACTTGCTGCTGCTGTATTTCTCGCGACGCCCATAATCATAGCTTACCTCATCTTCCAGAAGTATTTTATCCAGAGTATGGCATCCACAGGCATGAAAGATTAACCAATGAAAACACAGGTACACAAAATACCCATTAAGCTGCATGCAGATCCTAAAAGGGTCATCACATTGCCATCCATTTACCCTGGCCTGGGAAGGGTGAAAAACATTTACCGGAGAACAGTCAACTTTACCCATGATGAAGTACTGACCCAATTGTCAAATGTCGAAAAAGGATTCGGGCACAGGCACAAGAACCTGGAAATGATTTTTAAGAAGAATTACGAATTTTTCAAAGATCAGTATCCTGGAGGGTCAAAACTGAGTGCGGAACAAAAACAGTTACTGGGAGCTACCCTGACCAAAGAATTCTCCTTTCAATCTGCCGCGTTGTTCAACCCATCAATGGTTCCCCACCCGGATCAATCGGGATTGAAAAGCAATGAGAAACGGTTTATCATCAGTTTGAGGTCAACGGGAGAAGGGCATATTTCCAGCATTGAATTCAGGTCAGGAATAGTGGATGACAAAGGAAACCTCACCCTCGATGATTGTACCCGTTTTACATTAACAGGAGAGGTGAGCCACATGGAGGAGGATTCCAGCTATTCATTGACATTTCCTGAAGATTCAGATTTGTCGGAGAGGGTCATCTTCCCACAAACTGAAGTGGAATCGATGGGGATGGAAGACCTGAGGCTTGTTGATTTCCATGAGGATGGAAGCCAAACCTACTATGGAACTTATACTGCATACAACGGCACGGAAATCAAATCACAACTTCTGATTACGAAAGATTTCAGGGAATTCAAAGTAAGAACGCTGAAAGGCAATGTTGCAAAAGACAAAGGTATGGCGATCTTTCCTGAAAAAATAGATGGCCGGTTTGCCATCGTTTCCCGGCAGGGCGGTGAAAATATGTCAATCATGTTTTCTAAAGACCTGTACAGGTGGGATGAATCGCAATTACTGATGAAACCGGAATATCCTTTTGAAATCTCTCAGATCGGCAATTGCGGTTCACCAATAAAAACAGAAAAGGGCTGGCTGCTTCTTACCCATGGCGTCGGACCGATGAGGCGTTATACCATCAGCGCTGCTTTGCTCGACCTTAATAATCCCGAAAAGGTGATCAGCAGGCTTGACAGACCAATTCTGGTGGCCGGAGAAGAAGAGCGGGAGGGCTATGTTCCCAATGTTGTGTATTCCTGTGGAGGAATGTTGTTTGAAAGTATTTTATACATTCCCTATGCCATGGCAGATTCAACCAGCGGTTTTGCATGGCTGAAGATGAGTGAATTATTAAATGAATTAGAACACGTTAAATGAAAATATCATCAATAAAATATGCGATCCTTATTACAATCGTCATTCTGTTTTCTTACGGCTGTGATGATACAGCAGGCAAGAAATCCCAATATAGTTTATCAGAAGTCCCATTGGTAAACCTGGATCACCTGATGTACCTGTATGCTGATGTTGAATTGCCAAATGGAAGAACAGCCGGGATTGTACATATCTACAGTGAGTATCCTGATTACACTTACGAAATAGAATCGAAAGAGGGATACACCTGTGTGGATGATGTGGCAAGGGCCATGATGGTAGACAATATCCGCAATGCGGCTACAGATGAAATCAGAAACAGATACGACCGTATGGCTGAATTCCTGCTTTATATGCAGGCCGAAAATGGTTATTTCCACAACTTCATCTGGCACGATTTGAGCATCAACAAAGAATACCGCACTTCACTCGCTGAACCCAACTGGTGGTCGTGGAGGGCATTCTGGGCACTTTCCAATTTCCAGAGCAAGGATGACAGCCTTATGGCAAGAGTAGAAAAGTCATGTCAGCGGTTGGCAGGCAACTTATTCGATGCATACCTGGATCTTCCGAAATCATACGATACCATAGAAGGTGTAGTTGTACCTACCTGGCTGCCACTTGAAACTGCAAGTGACCAGGCAGCGGTGTTAATTCTGGGACTTGAAGCTTATTACCTGAATATTGATCAGGATCCCAGGGTATTGAAACTGATCGGGAAATTTGCCGATGGATTGAAAGCCACCCAGAAAGGAGGTGTTAAACAGTTTCCTTTTGGGGCATATTTAAGCTGGCAAAACACTTGGCATGCCTATGGAAACAACCAGGCATTCGCTATGTTGAGGGCCGGACAGTTACTTGAACGCGAAGATTATGTGGAAAGCGCTTTACTTGAAATCGATAATCTTTATCCTTACTTAAAGTACGAAAAATACATTTCCTATTTGTCTATACGCAACCTTGGCCCAAAATACGAGGTTACGGGATTTAGCCACTTTGCCCAGATAGCCTATGGATTCAGGCCGATTATCTGGGCCTGTGTTGAAGCCTACAAAGTAACCCGAAACGAAAAATATCTTGACCGGGCTCTGGAAACAGCTAAATGGTTCTCAGGAGAAAACTATGCAAAAACTGCCATGTATGATCCGGAGACAGGAAGATGCTTCGATGGAATTCCATCACCGGTTGAAGTCAACATGAATTCAGGAGCGGAATCAACAATTGAAGCGCTTTTATCACTTCAGGTCTTTGAATCATTGAAAGATGACTGATACGGAAAGAGAAATAAGTATTAAAAATAAACGGTTTCAACTTTCACTCAGTAAACCGGTCATCAGGCATTCCGGTAATCCCATCCTTACCAGCCATGATGTGAATAAAGTTTGGACCTCACCAAAATACCAGGTCGTCACCGTTCATAATGCAGGCATCACCGAATACGATAGCAAAGTAGTCATGCTATTCAGATCGCATCTCCGAAACGGTAT
>JAUXDH010000162.1 GCA_030618545.1 Chlorobiota bacterium | reverse complement strand
TCAGTACTGGTTTAAGTTTCAAACTTAAACCAGTTTCTGCCCTTTAGGGTGAGAACTCTACTTGTGAGCAAAACGTTTCTGTATCTGAGGAACTTACGAAAACCCGTAAATCGCTTTTTCAGATCATGTCACACAGATGAAATCAGGAAATTTTAGAAACTTAATAGAGAAATCCAAATAACCACAACGGAATTTTATTTCAATTGGAAAACCACCTTCTTTGATGGTGGATTTTTACTAATACATTAGTGAATTATATAGTTAAATTCACTTTTGTAAATGCGATAAATGTTATTAAATCTCCTCTGTTCATTAATATTCCTTAAAAAACAGAATAGCAGCAGCAGAATATATATATTTTTGCCACGTTTCCGTTATTAATAATTACTACAGTAAAAGAATGAGATATACATACACCACAATATTTTTCCTGTTTCTATTAATCGCTTTAAATACAGTTGTTTCTGTAGCTCAGGAAGCTGATTCATTGCAGTTGCCGATAAGCGATTCATCAGTTATAGCTCCTGAAAAAATCCAGCGGACCATCGTCCTTGCGAATGGAGATACTACAGAATTTGTAGCTGACTCACCATTGATTTACTCTCTTGACAGTGCCATGTTCGCCAAATTTTACCGGAATCAGCACTTTACACTGGATACTACAGGCAAATCAAATTATCAGTTTACAGCAAGTGAAGTACCCACCTATCCTGATTCAGTGTACGAACAAAGAATTGAGGAATTAAATATTAACTCCCCAATAGAGTTGACGTATAACAATGAGGTGAGGAAACACATCGCGGTTTATGCAGAAAAAAAACGTGAGCTGACAGCTAAAATGCTGGGATTGGCTGAGATTTATTTTCCCATGTTTGAAGAAGCCCTTGACAGTTATGACATGCCGCTTGAAATAAAGTACCTGGCCATCGTTGAATCAGCCCTTAATCCAAAGGCAGGATCAAGAGCAGGCGCTAAAGGCTTATGGCAGTTCATGTACGGTACAGGAAAAGTGTATGGTCTGAAAGTGTCATCTCTCGTTGATGACCGCTACGACCCAATCAAATCAACCATTGCAGCATGTGAGCACCTTCAGGATCTGTATGATATTTACGGTGACTGGTCGTTGGCTCTTGCAGCTTACAATTCAGGAGCAGGTAATGTTAACCGGGCTCTGCGCCGTGCCGGTGGAGTGAAGAACTACTGGGCAGTCTGGCCATTCCTGCCAAGGGAAACCAGAGGATATGTTCCGGCTTTCATCGCAGTGAATTACGTAATGAACTACGCTCCGGAACACAACATCTTCCCTATGCGTCCTGAAATGGTTTACTTTGATATCGATACAGTTACTGTAAATGAAGTGCTGGCATTCGATCAGATAAATGAAATGCTGGGTGTACCGATAGATGAAATCCGGTTCCTGAACCCCCAGTTTAAAAAAGAAATCATTCCATCCTCCGGCAGTAAAAAATACCTGCTGAGGTTGCCCAGGAAATTTGTTGCAGATTTCCTCAACAATGAGCAATCACTTTATGCTTACAAAACCAAAAAAGGCATCGAACGGGATCAACTGCTTGCCGAAGTTAAAAAAGCGAAAGACCGCAACATACACGTTGTGAGAAGCGGGGAGAATCTTGGCTTGATCGCTAAAAAATACCGGGTGTATGTAAGCCAGATAAAGCGTTGGAATAATCTGAGAAGCAATACGATTTATCCCGGGCAGAAACTGGTTCTTTATGGAGCCGGAAGTTCCAGGTTCTATCAAAAAACGAGTACTCCGGTTATGCGTTCCAATGAGCAATCCACCCACCTGGTGAAGAGAGGAGAGAACCTTGGCATAATCGCAAGCAAATACAAATGTACCGTCACCGACCTGAAGGAATGGAATAACCTCAGGGGATCGACCATTCATCCCAACCAGAAACTGATAGTTTACAAACCGGCTGAAAAAACAGCAAGCTCTGTTAAGGAAGGAAAATACCTTTATCATATTGTTCGCAAAGGTGATACACTGTGGGATATTGCCAAAGAGTACGATGGGGTAACAGTGGACCAGATCAAGCGGTTAAACAACATGAGTAACTCCAATAAAATTAAGCCGGGGCAAAAAATAAAAGTTGCTGTTGTAAGTTAGCCGCAATTTTTAGGTAACAATTCCGTTCTTTTCTTTGAATTATCTTTCAAAAAAATGTTATGATCAGAAAAGCTTTTTCAGGACTTTTACTGGTTATTCTGTTGCTTTCCATCTTCACCTCTTGTGAGCAGAATATAAACCGTTCAAATAAAGTAAGTTCCATCGGAAACACTTCCGAAATACTTGTAGTAGTTGAGAACGAGCAACAATGGGAGGGAAGCATTGGAAAAGTGATAAGGGAAAAACTGGGACGGGAGCAATATGGACTCAACCAGCCCGAACCTCTTTTCAATCTTGCCCACATCAGTAAAACGGGTTTTTCTGACTTATTGAAAAAACACCGCAACCTGCTGATAGTTGAAATTGATAAGAATGCACAAAAGCCGAAAATAGAATCGGTGGTTGATGAGTGGTCAAAACCGCAGCAGATCATCAGGATAGTCAGCGCTTCTTCAAAAGATTTTGTAGATGTGTTTACCAAGAATGCAGCGAAGCTGGAAAAGAAATTCAGCAAAACAGAACGTGACCGGATTTTATCTGTTTTCAGGACTTCCTCAAACAACAAGGTAACAAAACAAGTGAAAAAAGAATATGGATTTAAAATGACCATCCCTCGTGACTATATGATTTCTAAAACAGAACCCGGTTTTATGTGGATCAGGAAAGAAACGGTACAGTCGGGTCAGGGAATGATCATCATGAAGGAACCATACCTGGATACAGCCCAATTCTCAATGAACAGTGTCGTGGCGCGGGCCAATCGCTACATGCAGCAGTACGTCCCCGGTCCGGCTGATGGTTCATACATGAAAATTGATGATGAATATATCGAACCTTCAGCCAGGTTAGTAGATGATTTTCCATCGGATTACGCTATCGAAACCAGGGGTTTATGGAAAGTTGAACACGACTTCATGGGTGGGCCGTTTGTTGGATATTCTTTCCTGAGTCCCGAAGACAACCAGATTTTTACCATCATTGGCTATGTTTACAATCCCAATAAAAGCAAAAGAGATCTTCTGCGACAAATGGAATCAATGATTTATTCAATTGAGTTCAATATTTAACAACTCAATAAGATTGTCTGGTAATTAATATTTCTATATTTGCTGCTCATTCAGATGAACAATACGATTAACATATGCAATAATTGGTGGTGGCACAAAGGTTTTACCATTGTGACGTAAGCATGTATTGTTAATCCTAAAGATAATTTAGTTCAGGCGTGTCGGTTACGACACGCTTTTTTTTTGTTTAATAAATAATGTAAAATCATGACAAGAATCAAAAAAGTAATTTTATCGGAAAGTGAAATGCCCGACAAATGGTATAACATCCACGCTGACATGCCCAATAAGACTTTACCTCCCCTGCACCCGGGAACAAAAGAACCTATCGGTCCTGCTGATCTGGCGCCATTGTTTCCAATGGCAATTATTGAGCAGGAAGTTACCCGGGAACGGTTTGTTGAAATACCGGATGAGGTGATGGATATTTACAAAATCTGGAGGCCAACTCCTTTGGTCAGGGCATACAATTTTGAAAAAATACTTGATGCCCCGGTAAAGGTCTATTACAAAAATGAAAGTATCAGCCCTGCTGGATCGCATAAACCAAATACTGCTGTTCCGCAGGCCTATTACAATTACAAGGAAGGTGTAAAAAGGATGACGACCGAGACGGGTGCAGGACAATGGGGAAGCGCCCTTGCATTTGCCACCAAATTTTTTGATATAGACCTCCAGGTGTTTATGGTAAACATAAGTTTCAGGCAAAAGCCTTACCGCCAGTTCTTAATGAATACCTGGGGTGCCACCGTTGTGCCCTCACCCAGTAAACTCACCGAAGCAGGTAAAAGGATTCTCAAGGAAAATCCTGATTCGCCGGGAAGTCTTGGCATTGCTATTTCCGAAGCCATTGAAATGGCTGTGAAAGATGAGGGAACGAAATATTCTCTTGGAAGTGTGCTGAATCATGTGTTGATGCATCAAACAATCATCGGTGAGGAAACAATCAAACAGTTTGAGAAGTTTGATGATTATCCTGATGTTGTCATCGGATGTTTTGGCGGTGGTTCCAATTTCGCAGGTATTTCTTTCCCATTCCTCAGAGGGAATTTGAAAAATAATAACAAAACTCGTATTGTAGCAGTGGAGCCTGAGTCGTGTCCAAAACTAACGCGTGGTGAGTTCAAATACGATTTTGGAGATACTGCCGGAATGACGCCGCTGCTTCCAATGTATACCCTGGGCCACGGATTTATTCCACCAGAGATTCACGCGGGCGGACTTCGTTATCATGGTGCCGGCCCCATCATCAGTCAGCTTCTTAAGGATGATTTAATCGAAGCTACTGCTGTGAATCAAAATGAATGTTTCGAAGCAGGTGTAGCCTTTGCAAGAACGGAGGGTACTGTTCCTGCTCCGGAAACTACCCACGCCATTGCTCAGGTTATCAGAGAAGCCAAACGTGCGAAAGCGGAAGGAATAGAAAAAACAATTGTGTTTAACCTATCCGGTCACGGTTTGGTTGATCTGGCTTCTTACGATAAGTATCTCCGCGGCGAATTACAGGATTATGCTGTTAGCGAGGAGGAAATTAATCAGCACAGCAGCGAAGGAATGAAAATTCCAATATCAGCATAACGAAAACTCCTGTGTCGGTTTATCCGGCTACTATCTTATCTTTTAAGGTCGGTAACATTTTTGCCGGCCTCTTTTTATTTACACAGATATTCTTAACTTTGGGAACAACGAACCGTTTTACCATGGATATCAATATCTTGATAGAGGCTCTTGAACTGGACAATCTGGGCGACTGGGAAGCATCTCACCGCATTGTTCAGCATTGGGAGACTCCTGAAGCCAATTGGATTCATGCATACCTGCATCGTAAAGAAGATGATACCTGGAATGCGAATTACTGGTATGACAAAGCAAACCGTGTTATGCCTACATCAAAATCT
This sequence comes from Chlorobiota bacterium, assembly GCA_030618545.1. Taxonomy (GTDB): domain Bacteria; phylum Bacteroidota; class Bacteroidia; order Bacteroidales; family F082; genus JAADID01. The sequence continues at coordinate 1,263 of JAUXDH010000162.1, read as the reverse complement.
CTGGAAGATGAATGGCAGGAAATAATGGATTATTTGAGTACCCTGGTTTAGAGACAATCAAAAGTATCTTTAAAAGAGAAAAATGAAATACTACTGTTTCCGGTAAATAGTAGTTATTTTACCCAGTGCCGTATTTGATTCCTGGACTATTTTATCCCCCTCAAACTTACCCAGTTCATATGGCCGGGTTTCCATCCCTTCGAAAAAATACATGATCATATTTTCTTCATCGTTGAAAGACCAGTGGGCTTCGTGAGTATCATTGTTCGAAATGATTACCATGATGCTGTCGTTCATAAACCTGAAATAGGTTTGTTTTTGCATGTCAACCACCTGTGAAAGCATTTCGGGAGTTACTTCCATTTCATTGAAATCTGTCTGTACATCCTCAACTTTCCAGGTTCCTATTAGTTTTTTTGACTGGCTGGATCCACAGGAAACAATAATCGTTGCAATAGTAATGGTGACAATTAGGCTAAAGACCTGGTGTTTCATATTCTCTGATTTTCAGCAGCAAAGATAGGTTTGAAAAAACTAATTGCCAAAAAACTTGACAAAGGGTTTATAATGTTATACTTTTGACCATTTGATTTAACCAGGTAGTTAAAGTAATTGATTAAATTAAATGGTTAAAATAAAAAGTACCGAAGACAAAATCGTTCATGCAGCAAAGACGGTCTTTATCCGCAAAGGAATGGACGGAGCCAGGATGCATGAAATTGCAGATGAAGCGGGCATCAACAAAGCATTACTCCACTATTATTTCAGGACCAAGAACAAGTTATTTGAAAGAGTATTTACCATCGTCTTCAGGGACGTCTTCAAAGTACTGGAACAAGGAGTTACACAGGAAATGGACTTTGAACCCTTCCTGGAAAACTTTATTGAGAGGTACATCAACCTGCTGAAAAGTAAGCCATACATCCCACATTTCGTCATTCATGAGCTGAACCGAAAACCTGAAAGGATCGTCGAACAAATGCAGAACAGTTCATTCAAAAAACAACACCTCTTTGATTTGATCCAAAAGGCAGTTGATGATGGTGTTATACGTCCCATCCATCCGGTACACCTGATCACAAACATCATTGCCCTTTGCATATTCCCATTTGTAGCCAAACCAATTATTATAGGATTCGTGCTGGACGGGGATCAGAAAAAATACAGGGATTACATCAGTGAGCGGACGGAAGAGGTCACCACATTCGTAAAGCATGCCATTTTACTTAAAAGAAAGGATGAAGCATGAAACAATTAGTAACA
>JAUXDH010000085.1 GCA_030618545.1 Chlorobiota bacterium | reverse complement strand
GGTGATTTCCTTATCGAGTCGTCGCATAGTGCTGAGCTTTCTCCGAAAATAGCAAAAACATCGACTGGACCATACTTTTTAATCGAAAGGAATTAATAAAAAAAGCGCCGGTCACTTGTGACATGGCGCTTTAAATATGGTTGGTTTTTGATTTTACATTTTTGGTACCCGACCAGGAGTGTATGGAGCTTTCAGCGTATCCAGTTCATCATCCAATTCTTCAAGCGCTGTGCCAATGGCTTTTAACTGTTCGATTCCACCCGGAATGTCTTCCGTCAGGATCTGGTAATTCATCTTCATAGAAGAGGTTGGAGCAGATGTAGACTGCCACATTCCCCACATGATTTCCTGCAACCTGTTTGAGAGTGGCATTTTCTCCGGCGGAACTTCTTCCCAACTGGCTACTGCCGGTGTTCCTTCAAACAGGAATTCCACAGATTCTAAATCTTGTTTGGCCTTCTGGGCTTTGTTCTTCATTTCTACAGTGGTTCCATTTGTCTGCTGAATAGCCTGCCGGATGTAAGCTGTTTTCATTTCCAGTTCATCGTAGTATTTCTCGGCAGTTGAAATCACCCTGTACATCTCAGCCACATCCTTCCGGAAGCTAATCATTGCTGCCCTGTCAGTTTCCGGGAGGGTTTTGTTATTCAACACTGTCGCGTCGAAATCAACCGGCCCGGCAAGTTCCTTTAATTCTCCATTTTGGAACATGGCCATTCCAACAGTGTATTTGCCTGGAATAGCCAGTACACCGCTGCGTCCTTCATTGGTAGGATCATATTTATTGTCTTTCAACTTTATCGGGGAAGTATTTCCGTACCTCAAATCCCAGGTTATTCTTTGAATGCCTTTTGAAGCTTTCGCAAATAGTTTTCTGACTTCCATTCCTGATTCATCCTTAATAGAAAATACCAGATAAGGACCTACTTCATTCTTTTCCGCATCCAAATCCTCTTTGGTAGGTGTTGGGATAGGCTCGCTGTTTTTAAACAATTCTTTTTCCTTTTCGATCCTCTCGGATTTCATGCATTTCGGAACTTCTTTAATGTAATAAGTAATGGTAGCTCCAAATTCAGGGTTCTTAGCCTGGTAAAGCGTATGACCGGTTCCGTAGCGGTCACCCTCCTGGAGATACATTAAAGCATCCTTAACAGGGAATAGCATAGCTTCTTCACTGTCGAGTTTTTCTTTGTTAAGTCCACGCAAAGCGGAATAATCATCAATGATATAAAATCCCCGGCCGAAAGTAGCAATTACAAGATCATGCTCTTTTTCCTGGATAACGATATCCCTGACTGCAATATCAGGTAATCCGCCAGACAGTTTAATCCATGTTTTACCTCCATCCAATGTGAAGAAGAAACTAAACTCGGTGCCAACAAAAAGAAGGTTTTCATTTTCAGTATCCTGGGTGATAACGTGCACGCTTCCGTTTTCAGGCAAATCACCGGAAATGGATGTCCATGTTTTGCCTTTGTCCGAGCTCTTCAGCACATAAGGTTTGAAGTCATCACTCTTGGTATTGTTGAAAGTAGCATACACTACATTTTCATCAAACCTGGATGCCGTTACATCGCTTACATAAGTGTATTCAGGAATACCGGGAAATGAGGTAACTTTTGTCCAGTTATCACCATTGTCTTCAGTAACCTGTACAACGCCATCATCTGTACCAACATAAATAAGTCCTTCTTTCAATGTAGATTCATCCAGTGCCACGATGGTTCCCCACTGGGAAGTTGAAATATGTTTTGCAACGGCGCTTGATGGCCAGTATTTACCCATCATTTTGAATTGGTCACGGTCTTCATCTCTTGTAAGATCATCACTGATGGCTTTCCAGGTATTGCCGCGATCATCGCTTTGGAAAAGTTTATTGGCGCCCATGTAAAGCCTGGTAGGTGAGTAATTACTTAGAATAAAAGGGGCATCCCAATTCCAGCGATAGGTCATCTCATCTTTCTGAGGCATGGGCTTGATTTTTATCTTTTCTCCGGATTTGCGATCGTAACGGAAAATATTGCCATACTGATAAGCAGAATAAACTATGTCAGGATTACCTGGCTCACTGGCCTGCCAGAATCCGTCTCCTCCCAGGGTAGTTACCCACTCACTGCTGGTCACGCCACCTTTCCTGATATTTCTTGATGGACCTCCAAGGCTGTTGTTATCCTGCGTTCCGCCATAAACCCAATAGAATGGTTCAGTGTCATCAACATTCACCCTGTAGAACTGTGTGACAGGTAAATTGCTTTTAAAAACGAAAGTACTGCCTCCATCAAAGGTTTCATAGATACCACCGTCACCACCGATTAATAAGTGACCTTTATGGTTTGGATCTATCCACAGGGCATGGTCATCCACATGACGTTTGCTGTTGCTTACATTCTTCCATGTTTTACCTCCATCCATAGTGTATTTTGTGTAAGTGCCAACCGAAAATACTTTGTCAGGATTGTGCGGATCAGGGAACATCTCGCTGTAATATTGACCGCTTGTGTTGTAATCGTTCATTTTTTTGAACGTTGCTCCACGGTTGGTTGAACGGTAAATCCCTCCTTTTTCTGTGGCTTCAAACATGGCGTAGACGATGTTCCGGTCTGCCGGTGATACTACGATCTCCATACCACCTTTATCTACTTTCGGAATGCCGCTTTCCAGTTTATTCCACGTTTTACCCGCATCGGTGGATTTGTAAAATGCCGATTCAGGACCTCCGCCAATCTTACCAAAAGATCTTCTGCGCCTTTGTTCCGCACCGGCATAGATCACATCCGGGTCGCAAGGATCAAAACACAGATTTGCTGCTCCGGTGTTTTCGCTGATGAAGAGGACTTTTTCCCATGTTTCTCCACCATCGGTTGTTTTGAAAACGCCACGCTCTTCACCTGGCCCCCATGTTGAACCTTCGGCTGCTACATAAACAATGTCAGAATCTCTTGGATCAATAAGAATCTCACCAATGTGGCGTGACTCTTTCAATCCCATATTCTTCCATTTCTTGCCGCCATCAACGGTCTTGTAAACTCCGTTGCCATATCCAAGGGCACGCTGGTGGTTGTTCTCACCGGTACCGGCCCATACCACATTGGGATTTTTCGGATCCATGGCCAGGGCACCGATGGAATAGGCCCCATAATTTTCGAATACGGGTTTATAGGTTGTACCGTTGTTGGTAGTTTTCCAGATATTTCCTGAGCCTACAGCTACAAAGTAATGCGCAGGATTTTCAGGATTAACTGCAAAATCAGCTATTCGACCGGAAGCAAATGAAGGGCCGATGCTCCGCCATTTGAGCCCGCTGAAGGCACATGATTTCAGTGTGTCTGATTTTTCATCATCTTTTTTCTTTTTGGCTTCTGCAGATGAAATGCCAAAAGCAAAGATGAAAAGCAATAAGATTGCTTTAAGGGATAATAACTTATTCATTTGAGATAGTTTAATATGATAACAATGATTCAGGAAATGAAAAGGGCGAAGGTAAAAAAAGAATTTCGATTAACCGGAATACTAAGCCCGTGGTGTGTTTATTTAGAATCGTATCTAATTAGTTCGATGGTTGTTAAAAGGGCTTTGCAATGGTATTTTTCACGCAGAGACGCAAAGGCGCAACGGGTTTCTCTGCGTCGTTGCGTCGCCGCGTGAAACATAATAAAAATTAATCCTTTTTAAACAGCCTCACTTTTTCCTCTATTTTTGAACCGGTAAAATCAGAAAAATGAAACTCTATCCCATAGAAACAGGAAATCTAAAACTGGATGGCGGCGCCATGTTTGGCGTGGTTCCCAAGGTGTTGTGGTCAAAGGCATATCCATGTGATGAGAACAATCTTTGTAACTGGTCCATGCGCTGTTTGCTGGTTGTGGATGGTGACAGAAAGATATTAATTGACAATGGCATAGGTAGTAAACAAGACGAGAAGTGGCTGAAGCATTACTACCTGAATGGTGATGCCAACCTGGAAACCTCTCTTAAAAATGCAGGATTTGCTTTTGAAGATATCACAGATGTCATCCTCACCCACATGCATTTTGACCATTGCGGTGGCAGCGTGAAATGGAACGATGACCACAGCGGGTATGAACTGGCTTTCCCTAATGCTACTTACTGGACCAGCCGCCAGCAATTTGAATGGGCCACCAATCCAAACAGGAGGGAGAAAGCTTCATTTTTAAAAGAAAACATCCTGCCCATCCAGGAAAGTGGACAATTAAAGCTGATTGACAAAGAGGGTGAATACATTCAGAATATTGAATTCAAACTTTTTCACGGGCATACAGAAGGGCAGCTCATTCCTCACATTAATGTGAACGGCAAAACCGTAGTTTTTATGGCCGACCTCATGCCTTCGGCAGCGCATATCCCAATGCCATGGATCATGGCTTACGACACCAAGCCCTTGCAGACTTTGAAAGACCGTGAACGGTTTTATACCGATGCCCTTGAAAATGACTATATCCTCTTTTTTGAGCATGATATCTATAACGAAGCCGCTACCATCCATAACACGGAAAGAGGTGTCAGGGTAAAGGATACGGGAAAGTTGATTGACTTTCTATCCTGAGAAACCTGCCAGATTTACATCTCCATTACGTTATTAGCATTAACTTAGCTAATCAATTGAGTATTGGCTTTGATGAAACTTCTGTCTGACAACTAATAAATTAAAGCATGGAAAAATCAAAAGGAATAAACGACTGGATTCCGTTACTTACAAAACTGGTCTGGCCGGTCATCATCCTGATATTGTTAATCATCTTTAACAAACAGGTGAGTGAGCTGTATACTGTAGTGATGAAAAGTATCAAAGAAGGGAGGAATGTGGAGATTGGCGGCTTTCTGAAACTGGGTGAAGCGGCAAGCACAATGGAGATCGGCAAACTTTCGCAGGATGAAATATCTATTGAAAGCTTAGGAGGCGGAGGAGGTGTGGTGAGAAAGGGATCCGCGTCACAACTTTCCAGTTTGCAAATGGAACTGGAAAAGAATCCCACAAAGACGATCAATACCATGTTGGTAAACAATGGTATTATCTATTCAGTTGATCTCCTGAAGCAATATGTGAGCACGCTGGGTTTGAAATATGTTGTTTTCCAGAAAAACGCTGTTTTCGACGGCTGGATCATGTCAAGTGCATTTGTTGCTCAATTACCTGAACGTGAAACGACACTGACTTATGATGACCTGAAAAACCGTACGATAGGTATCAGCGATCAGAAAGTAAACCCAACTGACAACACAAAGGAGGTGCTCGCGAAGATGCAGGAATTGCATATGGAATCGCTCCCGGTTGTTGACGATAATGGCCGCTGGCTTTTCTTTGCCAATCGGGTAGAGATCCTGTCCAGTCTGATGACTAAGTTAATGCTCGAAAAGGGTAATGATTAGTTTTCCATAGGATTGAAAAGTAAGGGATAACTCTGGGCTTCGAACAATTTGTTCATGTCTAAACCGGTTTCGATACCATTGGTTTCACTCCAAATTATCAGAGATTCCAGGGACAGGTTCCCAACCAGTTCTTTATCCGTCATCGGGCAACCTCCCAATCCATTGATCACTGTGTCAAACCTCCTGACTCCGTGCTTCCAGGCTGCCCCTATTTTACTCTTGCCTTTTCCGGGATAGGCATGAGCATGCAATCCGAATTCAATGTCCGGAAAATTAGGGACCACCTGCCCACAAACCACATCAATTACTTCAGGGTCAACATTTCCAATTGTATCGGCAAGCGGTATGATTCGGGCGCCTTTCGACGCTAGCTTTTCAACCCACTTATTCACCAGTTCAATGCTCCAGGGATCGCCATAAGGATCACCAAAAGCAAGCGAGATAAATGGCACCAGTTCTTTTCCATGTTTTACGCAAAGGTTTTGCAGCTTGTCAATGGTTTGTTCGGCTTTTTGTAAAGTAGTGTTCAGGTTCTTTTTTAAAAAAGTTGGCGAAGTAGAAAAAGGATAGAAGATCTCATCCACCTGATCGAATTGAACGGCCATTTCACCACCTTTTACATTTGCGGTCAGAACTGCAATGCGGGATTGACTATCTGAAAGGTCTATACCATCCAGCACTTCTGTGGTATCAGCCATTTGAGGAATGGCTTTAGGAGAAACAAAGCTTCCAACCTCAACAGTATGAAACCCGCATTTGAGCAGCCTGTTGATGTATTCGATCTTTTTCTTCGTTGGAATAATCTGCTCCAAACCCTGCATACCATCGCGCGGGGTTTCGATGATTTTCAGGGTGGAAGAGTTGGTCATGGGTTACCGTTAATTAATTTGCCAGTTCATATTCCTTAATCAATGTCTCAGCCGGTATTCCCAACACCTTGTTGATTTTTCTAATCATTGAAAGCGTGAGTCTTCTTTTCTTGTTTAAAATTTCTGATGCCTTACTTTTACCCCCGATAATCTCCGCCAAATCTTTATTTCTAAAATTCTTCTGCTCCATTTTGAATTTTATGACTTCTATGGGATCCGGTTCCGGAAATGCAGGTTCCGTTTCAGTTTCGTATTTTTCAATCAACATAACAAGCAGATCGGCTTCATCAAAAGTTGACTCGCCTTTTTTAGAATCAAAAATCTCTTCAAGTCTTTCAATAGCTTTCAAATAATCTTCCTTATTTTTAATAATAGTCCAACTCATAATTTTATATTTTATGTGGATCAATTTTATCGTAGTCGTGATGAGTCCCGATGAACCTAACCCAGACTGTTTTTAATTCAAAACTCATTTTAACTATTAATCGATAATTATTACCTTTTATTTTGAAAACAAACCTGTTATTCCCAATCGACCGACAATTTGCGAAATTGTCAATTACCTCTTTAGCTGATTGATATTCAGTTTTTGATGTTTCATTATACCAAATCAATAATTGTTGTTCACAATCATTATGTATTTTCCAGAATTCCCGTAAAGTACCCTTTGAAAGAATCCTCATTTTGCAAAGATACGAAAATGTTCTGATTTAGGGAACTTTTTACAAATATCAAATGTGGGGGGGGGGGTCGATTATCTTTATTTTGGGTTCGTGTTGCATTTTTGGCGAACAGTGTAATTCAGGATTTGGTCCCCACCAAGTCTTCTTCGTCAGCTGACGTAAAGAAAATTTTTGTTTTGGTTATTTGTTAAGTTCTTGTAATGACAATCAAGCTTGGCTCTTTTGTCTATCATCTAACAAAAGTTAGGGTATTGATTATTTCACATTGCGATTGAGGAACTTAGGTCTCAGGTCCCATACGGGCAAGCTTTCTTTCTCAGGTCTTCTCAGTCCCAATCTCTTCCCGAAAGCTCCTTCGGTATCCTCCCCTGGTGGATGGATTCAGAACGCAACTTTCGGCCGGCGATACGCTCAACCATTTTTCCCGTTTTCAGTATCCGGTCGATATCCAGGTTGGTGTTGATGCCCATCTCATCCATCATTACTACCATGTCTTCGGTTGAAACCAGTCCAACGTTTACAGCTTCTTTGTAATAATATTCCCCGGTGCCCGATACTGGCACTCCTGAAACGAAGTTAGCCGGCTGTCCGCCTATGCCGCCCATCGTTGACTCATAATTGGTCATTCCTGCCTGAAGGGCTGCCAGCACATTGGCAAGGCCCCAGCCACGGGTAGTATGGAAGTGAACGATATGTTTGTGTGGATTATCGAATTGATTCATCAACATTGAATAGTATTTGAAAACCCTGTCGGGAGAGGCTGAACCATCATGGTCGGCATGTTCCACATCATTGGCCCCAATATCGAACCAGCGCCTGGCAAAGTCAATGGCATCCTCCATTTTGGTAGGGCCTTCTATCGGGCATCCCCAAATTGTGCTTACTGTTCCGTTGACCTTTAATCCGGCATCTTGTGCTTTTGGAATCCATTCTTCAGCCATTTTCCAGTATTCATCCAGGTTAAGTCCACTGTTTTTATATTGGTGAGACTCACTGGTGGAAACCATCAGTAAGATCCTGTCGGGTCCATAACCATCCAGTTTTGCATCAATGGCTCTTTGGATTGCACGTTCACGAATGGTAATGGCCGTGAAACTGACAGCATCAATTTTGTCCTTTATCCGTTTGCTTTTTCTGATGGCCTTGAAAAGATCATCCGCATCCCTGAACTGCGGCATCCCCTTTGGATTACCAAAATTGGTAACCTCGATATGTTTAAAACCGCTAAGCACAAGTTCCTCGGTAAGCCAGAGTTTGGCTTCTGTGGGAATATACTTTTCTTCATGCTGAAAACCATCACGAACAGTGATGTCACCAATAACAACTTCTTTAGGGTAATTCATCATCTTTCTCTTTAATTCTATTCGATTAAAACCTGATAGGGCTAATATAAGTAAAACTCCGGTGCAAAAATCCAAAAAAAACTTTTCTAATTCGATTGCATGTAAAATATTTTTGTTGAGAAGTATTCCCCTAATTATCACACTCAGTCCTTTTATTATTGGTCAATTTTCCATAAACTTGCATGAAAATCGATTCCAATTATTCACTAATCATAATAGCACTTGTTTACCCTTAAAACAAAGATCGATACCAGTTCCCCGGAATTTAAAAGCAACAGGCAACAGTTTCTCAATTTGCTGGAAGAATACCGTGACAGACTGAAATCAGTAACCGGCGGAGGTTCTGAGCGTGCGGTAAAACTGCATAAAGAGAGGGGTAAGCTGCTGGCCCGCGAACGCATTAACCTCCTCGTCGACAGGAACACACCCTTCATAGAATTGTCGTCACTTGCCGCATTAGATCAATACAACAATGAATTTCCCAGTGCCGGGATTGTGACCGGGATTGGTGTTATCCATGGCCGGGAAACGGTAATCATTGCCAATGATGCGACAGTTAAGGGCGGTACCTATATGAGGTATACGATCAAAAAGCATCTCAGAGCCCAGGAAATTGCTATGGAAAATCACCTGCCATGCGTCTATATGGTTGACTCGGGTGGTGCATTTTTACCTGAGCAGGATACAGTATTTCCCGACAGGGATCACTTTGGCAGGTTTTTCTACAACCAGGCCCAAATGTCCGCGGCAGGCCTTTCACAGATAGCTATTGTCATGGGTTCGTGTACAGCAGGAGGCGCTTATGTGCCTGCCATGAGTGATGAGGCCATTATCGTTAAGGAGCAGGGAACTATTTTTCTCGGCGGCCCTCCTCTTGTAAAAGCAGCCACAGGCGAAGAAGTAACCGCCGAAGAATTGGGAGGAGCTGAAGTGCATACTTCCATTTCAGGCGTTGCCGATCATTTTGCCGAGAACGATACTCATGCCATCCAGATCTGCAGGAATATTTTCGAAAATCTTGAACCGCAGGAAAAACAGTTACTTGAAACCATTTCTCCTGAAGACCCGCTGTATGATCCTGCTGAATTATATGGAATCGCACCTGTGGACCTGAGGAAGATGGTTGATCCGAAAGAAGTGATCATGCGTATGGTAGATGGCAGCCGGTTTCAGGAGTTTAAGGCAAAATACGCACCTACAGTTGTTACAGGATTTGCCTACATCATGGGATTTCCTGTTGGGATCATCGCTAATTATGGGGTGTTGTTTTCAGAATCTGCATTAAAAGTTACCCACTTTATTGAGCTTTGCACCACCCGGAAAATACCACTGGTTTTCCTTCAGAACATAACAGGATTTATTGTCGGAAAAGACTTTGAGCGGCGTGGCATTGCCAAGGATGGCGCTAAAATGGTACATGCAGTATCCAATACCAATGTGCCAAAATTCACCGTCATTTTCGGAGGGTCGTTCGGAGCAGGAAACTATGGAATGGCAGGAAGAGCTTTCAATCCTAGACTGTTGATGATGTGGCCCAATGCAAAGATTTCGGTAATGGGAGGTGAACAGGCAGCTACCGTGTTGTCAACGGTTAAGATCGACCAGTACAAATCCAGGGGAAAGGAACCGCCTGAGGGAGAGATTGAAGAATTAAAGAACAGGATACTGGCAAAATACGAGAAGGAAGGTTCGGCTTATTACAGCACTTCCCGGCTTTGGGATGATGGCATCATCGACCCTGTAGATACACGTAAAATCTTAGCCGCAGGAATCGCCACCTCCTTGAATAAAAAATATCCGGAGCAGAAATACGGCGTATTCAGGATGTAATTTCAGTTATGAAGGAAAAGTTTGACAGAATAGAAATTGATGAGGGTGTGGTTACAACTTTATGGCTTAACCGCCCCAAAGTGCACAACGCCATGGATGATGTCCTGATTGCGGAACTTACGAAAGTTTATGGGTTACTTGAAAACGACAAAACTGTCAGGGCAGTTGTGCTGCGAGGAAAAGGCAAATCCTTTTGTGCCGGCGCAGACCTGAACTACATGAAAAGCATTTCGTCATTTGGATTTGAGGAGAATGTAAAAGATGGAAATAAACTGGCAGCACTTTTCAAAGCGATTTACGATAGCCCTGTACCAACCATTGCGGTAATTCATGGCGCTGCTTTTGGGGGAGCAAACGGATTGCTGGCAGCATGCGATATTGTAATTGCTGAAGAAAACACCACCTTTGCTTTCAGCGAAGTAAAACTGGGTATTGCACCTGCAACGATAGCTCCTTTTGTTATTAAACGCATTGGTGAGTTTGGCGCCAAAGAACTGATGATGACCGGAAAACGATTCAAAGCCAGGGAAGCTGAAAAATGGGGCCTCGTCAATCATTCCGTAAGTGAAGATCGTTTGGAAGAAATGCTGGACAAAACGATCAGTCAACTGTTAAGCAGCGCTCCATTGGCGGTAAAGGAAACCAAAAGATTGATTGAAGAAGTGGTAGGGTCTCCAGGAATCACAGCTGATCTGATCAATTTAACTGCTGAAAAGATCGCCAGACTGCGTGCATCGGAAGAGGGTCAGGAAGGGATGGCAGCCTTCCTGGAAAAAAGAAAGGCTAAATGGGTTGAATGAGGCAACCGATCCGGAAATAAATCTCAATAGACTATAGGAAATTGAATGAGCAGATTTAAAAAAATATTAATTGCAAACAGGGGTGAGATAGCGGTAAGAATCATCAAATCAGCAAAGAAGCTGGGGATACAGACAGTTGCCATTTATTCAGAAGTGGATCAGAGAGCTCTGCACGTGCAACAAGCTGACGAGGCCTACTGTATAGGCAGGCAGGAATTAAGCGAAACTTACCTCAACATTGAAAAAATTATCGGTGTTGCAATAAAATCCGGAAGCGATGCCA
>JAUXDH010000214.1 GCA_030618545.1 Chlorobiota bacterium | reverse complement strand
GGCAAGCAGTACGACAAAGACACTTTGCTGCTTATTACCAGCGGCAGGTACGAGTTCAGAAACAAAGGTCTTGACCTTTTCATCGCAGCTTTGGGAAAGCTGAATAAACAGGATGATTTAAAAAAAGATATCCTTGCTTTCATTACTATCCCTTCCGATCATCGAGGCCCTACCAATGTTTTTCGTGGCAGAACTAAGCGCAGCGATTACCTCACACATAAATTAAACAACTGGGAGCATGACGCCATCCTTAACGCGGCTTCCCAAAACGAATTAACCAACCAGCTTAACGAAAAGGTTCACCTGATTTTTGTTCCAGCTTATCTAAACGGAAGCGATGGGGTAATTAACCTGGATTATTACGATTTTCTTATCGGGATGGATTTGTCTGTTTTCCCTTCTTATTATGAACCCTGGGGGTACACACCACTGGAAAGCATCGCCTTTAAAATTCCTACCGTCACTACCCAGGTGGCAGGATTTGGCGACTGGGTGAATACCAACTTCAATCTTAAAACTCCATCTGTATCGGTAATTAACCGCGAAGAGGGGAATGATCAGGGTGCAATTGAAGAGATCTATGATATCATTCAAAATCTTATTCAGGAGGAGAATGTAGAGACATGGAGAGAGGAAACACAGACTGTATTTAAAAAGGCCCTGTGGAAAGAGTTTGTGGCAGAATATTATGAGGCGTGGGAAGTTGCATTGAGCAAATCGGTTGAGCGTAAGCCCATAGCTCCTTCAGCTCCTAAAATGGCTACCCTGACAGTTGAGGCAACCATCAAACATGATCGCCCTACATGGAAAAAGATATTGGTGGAATCACCACTGACCTCCAGCAAACATCCCTTGAAAGAGCTTGCTTATAACCTGTGGTGGTCGTGGAATACGGATGCCTCCGACCTGTTTTCAGCAATTGCTCCCGACAGATGGTATGAACACGAGTACAATCCAATTGCTTTGCTCGAATCGCTTTCAATGGATGAGATCAACAAACTGATCGCCAGGAAATCATTCAATAAAAAAGTTGATGAGGTTTATAAACTGTTCACGGAATACATGGATGAAGCGAGCAACAAACCTGAAGAACTTGTTGCCTACTTCAGTATGGAATATGGCCTTCATGTGAGCTTAAAGATTTACTCCGGAGGCCTTGGAATCCTGGCAGGTGATTACCTGAAGCAGGCCAGCGACAGTAACAAAAATATGATCGGAGTCGGTTTGTTATACCGCCAGGGGTACTTCAAGCAAGACCTTTCTATCACCGGTGAACAGATCGCTGATTACAAACCACAAAAGTTTACCCAGCTCCCGCTGATACCTGTTAGAGACGAAAATGGGGATTGGGTTAAGGTAAAGATCGCATTACCTGGCAGACATGTTACAGCAAAAGCCTGGAAGGTAAATGTCGGCAGAATTCCGCTTTACCTTCTTGATACGGATGTAGATGAAAATTCCGATGAGGACAGAGCAATTACCTACCAACTCTACGGTGGTAACAATGAACATCGTCTTAAACAGGAAATGATGCTTGGGCTTGGTGGTGCACGATTGATTAAAAAACTGGGGCTTAATCCCCAGGTGTATCACATGAATGAGGGCCATTCCGCATTCAGCGGTTTTGAACGTGTTAGAAATATCATGGAGCGTGAAGGTGTCAATTTTGAAACCGCGGTGGAGATCATCAAATCCAATTCACTATTTACAACACATACCCCTGTTCCAGCCGGACATGATTCCTTTGAAGAACACCTCATGCGTGCCTACATGTCACATTTCGCTGATCATTTTAAAATCGGGTGGGATAAGTTTATCGGGCTTGGCAGGTTTAATCCCCAAAACCATCATGAGAAATTTTCCATGAGTGTCCTTGCCACCAGGTTTTCGCAGCAGGTAAACGGAGTGAGTAAAATCCATGGGAGGGTATCACGTGAAATGTTTGAGTTACTTTATCCTGGCTACTATCCCGATGAGATTCACATCGGCCATGTGACCAATGGTGTACACTATTTTACCTGGACTGACAAAGTCTGGCAAAAGTTGTACAGGAAAACCTTTGGAAAAGATTTTGAACAAAATCAGCCGCTTGTTTCAAACTGGGAAAATATCTACGAGGTTACTGATCATGTGATCTGGCAGAACAGGCTTGAATTAAAGAGAAAGCTGATCAAAGATATCAAGGCTAAACAAAAGCGTGATTATACGAGAAGGCATGAAAACCCAAAGGTGATGCTCAAAACAACAGCACACCTGAGAGAGGACACACTTATGTTGGGATTCGCCAGGAGGTTTGCTACTTACAAAAGAGCACATTTGCTGTTCAATAACCTTGATCGCCTGTCGGCAATTGTGAACAACAAAATCAGGCCGGTTATCTTTTTGTTTGCCGGTAAGGCTCACCCAAATGATAAGATGGGGCAGGATCTGATCAAACGAATTGTTGAGATTTCAAAGATGCCTCAATTTATTGGAAAGATCATTTTTCTGCAGGACTACGATATGACCGGAGGAAAGCTGCTAACAAATTGTGTTGACATCTGGCTGAATACACCCACCCGTCCTCTGGAGGCCTCAGGCACCAGTGGCGAAAAATCGGTAATGAACGGGGTGATGAATTTCAGCGTTCTTGATGGATGGTGGGCAGAAGGTTACCTGCCGGAAGCAGGCTGGGCGATAGAAGAAAACAGAACTTTCGACAACCAGCAGTTCCAGGATGAATTGGATGCTGAGATTATTTACAATACACTTGAACAAGAGATCGTTCCACTTTATTATGATAATGACGACGAAGGTATTCCCAGGGGATGGGTAAGTCATATTAAAAATACCATTGCCAGAATAGCTCCTCATTTTACCATGCAGCGGATGGTTGATGATTACTACAAGCATTTTTACAGTCCATTGTTAGTTACAGGAAGCAGGATGCAAAATGAAGGTTATAAATATGCCCACAAGCTTGTGAACTGGAAAAACAAGATCAGTCAGGCATGGGATCACATCAGCGTTGATTCTCTTGCTGTGCCTGACCCTAATGAAGGAGCAGTAGCTTTTGGAGATAACTTTGTCGCGGAGATAACACTTAACATTCCGGGCCTGCACCTCGATGATATTGGAGTTGAGATCCTGATGGGTAACAAAACCAATGGTCATGTGGATAAGTTAAGTTACAAGAAGGGTCTTGACCCGGTGGAATTCAAAGATGGTAAAGCAAAATACGCCTGTGATTTCCCGCTCCAAAATGCCGGAGTTCATGATTATGCATTCCGTATTTATCCAAAGCATCCCGACCTGGTCTACAGGATGGATTTCCCGTTGGTGAAGTGGGTTTAGAGGCATTAGATAGAAGACCTTAGACAGAAGACCTTAGACAGAAGACCTTAGACAGACTGTAGTCAGAAGTCAGTGTATTACAATTTTCTTCACCTGTGTATGGAACCCGGTTTTAATTCTTAAAAAGTAAACGCCTTTATTCAGATGGCTGACATTCGTGTTCAGTTGTTGAATGCCCTTATTCACCGAACCATTCAGAATTGTAAAAACGGTTTTTCCCTGCAGGTTATCTATAGTAATCAATACATGGCCACGCTGTTCGGTTTCGAATTCAATCCTGGCTGTGCCGTGTACAGGGTTAGGGATTATTCTAACCTGACTGATATCAACAAGCTGTTTGCCAATAGCTGTCACTGTGGTGTCTTCAATGATAGTAACCAATTGATCACTGCCGGTATTCTCCAATTTCTGAACAATACCCGATGGCCAGTACACATTAATACTGTCAACAGAATTAGCGCTATCCAGTCCGAAGTGTAA
>JAUXDH010000118.1 GCA_030618545.1 Chlorobiota bacterium | reverse complement strand
ACATTTAAGGGATTTGAAGAAGAACGACCCGGCAGGATCACCTTAACGGTTTCCTGTATTGCCGGATCATACAAGCTTGTACAGGAGATCTGCGATGTACTAACTCCCGGCGTCCTCCTTTATTTGGAGATGTTGCCCCGTTTTCCCCTTGGATCAGTGCCGGATGAATCTGTAAGGCTCCACTTTGAAGATTTTATTTCCAATATACATTCAGCCACTGTAGGCCAGGCTACTTTCGATGATTTCAGCTTTTATAATGGTGAATTGATTTTTTACATCAATGGCTTCATCCATATCTGGATTACTAAAAGAGGTGGATTTTCTTCTGTAAGGTACAACAAATCAAGGCCACGCCTAACAAGAGCTGTTCCTCCAAAGACCAGTAAAAAAAGTTCTTTTAAAAAGAGGGCGACCAGAAAAAAGAAATCTTCTTGAGCCGGCTTTTTTATTTAGGACTGGCTTCGATCACGAAACGCAATCTTGCCGGATCGGTCTGGTTGATATAATTGGTTATGGCAGTCCTGTCGTTTATAGGTCCAAACGCATTTACCTTATCAGAAAAGTCAACAATCCCAAATTGTGCGGATGGCATTGATGAGAATATTCTGCTGACAAAATCATTGGCATAATCTTTAAACCAAATCAATTGTTGTTTGTTAGAATGTGAAAGGACAGGTTTAAGGTATATCGGATTATCCATACGGACTCCCTGTGTCGTTAGTCATCAAAATATCCAGGACAAACCTAACGGAAATTTTATCTAAATTTGCCGACCCAAATTATAACTGCAATAAGAACAGGAGATCAACTGAAGTTGCATAACTGAAATGACATCGAACAACAAACATAAATTACAGGCTATCAGACATCTTACCGGTTCCACTTATGTGCTTGAGATGGAACGCAGGGGTATGGAATTTGAAGCCGGTCAACATATACTTTTGGGCGCTGAGGACAACATCCACAAAAGAGAATACTCCATATACAGCGGCACGAAAGATGAGCAATTAGAAGTGCTTGTCAAAGAGGTTGAGGATGGAATGGTATCCAAACAATTGAAAAAGATATCTGAGGGTACCTACCTGGAAATAGAAGGGCCACTCGGTTTTTTCTCTATTGACCCTGAACTGATACTCGCAAAAAGGAAGTTCCTCTTTATTGCCAGTGGAACAGGGATCGCTCCTTTTCACAGCATGGTAAAAAGTATTCCCGGACTTGATTACACATTGCTTCATGGTGTCAGGCTGGTGGATGAGGCATATGAAAAGGACACTTACGAAGAGGGCCGTTACATACTCTGCACCAGTCGTGACGACAAAGGAGATTTTCAGGGAAGGATCACCGATTATATCAAACAGCATGAATTTGATAAGGATACGGTATGCTTCTTCTGCGGAAACTTTAACATGATCCGCGAAGCGATGAATCTTCTGGAAAAAAAAGGAATTCCACCCTCTCAACTACACGCTGAAGTATACTTTTAATGGAATGTCAGGAAAGTTGGTTAACAGTATAAAAACTATATTCCAACTACTGCCCTTTTCTCTTATTCCAAAATAATTGATTCAATGAAATACCACATCGTACAGCTTGGATGCCAGATGAACATTTCCGATGGGGAACGGGTACAGCAAGTGCTTGAAGGAATGGGATTTGTTCCTACGGATAATGAGGCTGAGGCAAACTTGCTTGGGGTTATTGCCTGCTCGGTACGACAGAAAGGCATTGATAAGGTTTATACGATGGTCAATAAATGGAACAAGAGTAAGAACAATAAAAATCTGATCACCTTCGTATCAGGTTGTGTGTTGCCTGCTGACCGCGAACAATTTCTAAAGTTGTTCGACATGGTTTTTCCTATGAGCGATCTACCTGACTTCCCAAACATGATAAAGCAATATGGTATTGTTACCCCGGCAGGTCTTCAATCGCTTGATGAAGGTCTGAAGGATTTAAAGATAGCTGAACCTGTTTCTGCCAACCCCAAAGAACTTACCCTCGCTCCTGTTGAACCTATAACCGGCCAAAAGCAAACCAGTCTTCTCCGACCTGATGCCGGTATCAGGGATTTCTGGCATATCTCTCCAAAATACGGATCCGGATTTGAAGCTTACATACCTATTCAAAACGGATGCAACAAATTCTGCACCTTCTGCGCCGTGCCCTATACAAGGGGCAGAGAAGTTTCAAGGCCTTCATCAGAAATTATCGGTGAGCTAAAAGATTTAGTAAATAATGGCTATAAATCTATCACCTTACTGGGACAAAATGTTAATTCATACGGTCTTGATAAAAAAAGTGATGAGTTGTCTTTTGCTGAATTACTGGAAGAGATTGGCCGGTTTGGCGATGACTCGAAAAGAGATTTCTGGGTTTACTTTACCTCACCGCATCCCCGCGATATGGGTGACGAGGTGATTGAGGTAATCGCAAAATACAAATGCCTGGCCAAGCAAATTCACATACCGGTTCAATCAGGTGATGACAGTATGCTTGTAAGAATGAACCGCAAATATTCCATGGAAAAATACCGCGGTATCATTCATAGCATAAACAGGCTCATTCCACAGGCAACAATCTTTACTGATATCATCGTTGGTTTCACGGGTGAGACTGAAGAAGAGTTTGAGAATACCAGGAAAATCATGGAAGAATTCAAATACAACATGGCCTACATTGCCCAGTATTCACCCAGGCCTGGAGCAGCCAGTTCAAGGTGGGCAGATGACATTCCTAAAGATGTAAAAAAGGAAAGGTACCATAAACTGACTGAAGAGTTAATGAAACATTCTTTGCGTTACAACAATAACCTCATTGGTAAAGAGCTAAAAGTTTTGGTCAGGGGCAAGGACCGGAAAGAAGGTTACCTTTCGGCCTTGACGGAGGGCAAAATAATCGTCAGGTTTGCATCCGAAAATGAAAGCCTGATTGGTGAATACGCGCTTGTAAAGATAAGCTCGGCCGTTCCGTTTTCTACCGAAGGCGAATTGGTTAGTATTTACGAACAGTCTTCAAGCATGGCAGGTAGCCAGGCATAAAGCCGATGAGCAGAATTATGAAAAAAGTAGCTTTCAAAACCCTTGGCTGCAGGCTTAACCTTTACGAAACCGATGCGCTCGCATCTCAATTTACGAAGGGCAGCTACGAATTGGTCGATTTTAATGCTGATGCGGATGTTTATGTGATCAACACCTGCACTGTCACTAACCAGAGTGATCAGAAATCGCGGCAGGTGATCAACCTGACGGAAAGGCTAAACCCTGACGCGCTGACTGTAGTGACCGGTTGTATGGCCACCAACTACAAACAGCAGCTAACTGAAAACAAAAACATTGACTACGTGGTTGACAACGACCACAAGACTTCCCTCCTTTCTATTGTTGATGCACACTTCAAAGGAGAAATAGCCCTTCCCGATTCGTTTGAAAAAGATGTGTTTAATTACGCGCCGGCAGACGAGACTTTTCATACACGCAGTTTTATTAAGATCCAGGATGGGTGTGATAATTTCTGCACTTTTTGTATTGTCCCAAAGGTAAGGGGAAGGGCAATCAGCAGGACTCCTCAGGATATTTTTGACAACATCAAACAGGTGGTGGAATTTGGATACAAAGAGATAGTGCTGACCGGTGTAAATATCGGAAGGTATACGCATGGTGATCATAACTTTGAAAAGCTGGTAGAAGAGATCCTGGAAATCCCTGGTGACTTCAGGGTACGCATCTCATCTATTGAGCCTGACGGATATTCTGAAAGCTTTTTCCGTTTGTTTCAACATCCTAAGTTAACTCCTCATATGCATATTTGCCTACAAAGTGGTTCCGAAGATGTTTTGCTCAGGATGCGGAGGATGTACACTGCAAAAGAGTTTTTACACATCGCTTCAAAACTCAGGTCAGATTATCCGGACTTCAACCTGACCACAGACATTATAGCAGGGTTTCCTGGAGAAAGTAAAGAAGATTTTCAGCAAACCGTTGATTTGATGGAGAAGATCGGTTTCGGGCATGTGCACACATTTAAGTATTCGATAAGAAAGGGTACCCGGGCTGAAAGAATGGAAGGGCATGTCCCGGAGAAACTTAAGACTGAACGGAGCCGGATTGTCAGGCAAAAAGCTGACAAATCAAAACTTGCCTATCGTCAATCATTTATTGGAAAAACCCAGACTATACTCGTAGAAACCATTGATAAGGATGGATATGCAAAGGGTTATGGCGAGCATTACTTACCGGTGTTGGTCAAACAAACTGGATTGAGTAGAAATTCTTTTTACAGGGTTACAATAATAAATGTCATGGTTTCAGATGAACCTGTTCTTGAAGGTGTTATCGATGGCAATTGATTGATGTTATCCCGATCTCCCAATGAAAATAAATAATGTAAAGCATCATTATATTAAAAAATATAATACTTTTGCACCCTCAAAATTAAATCAAACAAGATCAGATTATGGCTAATCACCCATCAGCTCTTAAGAGAATCAGGCAAAACGAAGTAAGGAGATTACACAACCGTTATTACCGTAAAAGTTTGCGGAATGCGGTGAGGAAGTTCAGGACTCTGGAATCAGGTAAGGATGCTACAGAGCAACTGCCTAAACTTTACGCGATGATCGATAAGTTGGCAAAAAGGAATATGATCCACCAAAACAAAGCAGCCAACCTGAAATCAAGCATTACAAAATACGCGAACAGCCTTTCTTAGCAGAGAGAATATAAAAAGTTAAATGCCCGGATATTGAAAGATGTCCGGGTTTTTTTGTGGGATGGATTAGGTTGCAGATTATTTGGATGATTGGTTAATTGGTTATTAGATAATTAGTCATTGGGGTAACCTCTTCGAATACTTTTAGATAGGCCGCGGATTCGCTAATAAAACATAATCATTCGCGAATCCGCGGCTAATAAGCCATTAGTCTTCAATTCGTGCATTCGTGGCCAGGACTACCTTAGTAACCAGTTTCTTCATTTTCGGTAATATAAAATTTTCTATCTTTACGATCCTCACCAACCAACTTAATTAAATGAAAGAGCAATTCCACAAGCTCCCCATCAGTTCATGGGCTGAAGACGACCGTCCGAGGGAGAAACTCATGTTAAAAGGAAAAGGACAACTCTCAAAAGCTGAATTGATCGCCATCCTGATAGGTTCAGGAAATATCGAGGAATCCGCTGTCCAACTGGCACAATCCATCCTGAACACCGTAAAAAACAATCTTGCTGAGCTATCCAGCCTGGGTGTGAAAAACCTGATGAAGTTCAAAGGCATTGGTGAAGCGAAAGCCATCAGCATCGTTGCAGGACTTGAATTGGGTAAGAGGCGCCTGGCAGAAGATGTACTGGAAAAGAAAAAGATCAAATCGAGTGAAGACGCATTTCATCTTCTTTACCCTGAATTGTCGGATAAGCAATACGAAGAATTCTGGGTGTTGATGCTTGACCGGGCAAACCAGGTCATTCGAAAAGTAAACATCAGCGAGGGCGGCATGGCAGGTACCGTTGCGGATCCAAAAAAGATCTATAAAATGGCGCTTGACTTCAATGCTTCCTCGCTGATACTTGCCCATAACCACCCATCCAACAACCTGAAACCAAGTCAGAACGATATTGATCTGACCAAAAAACTAAAATCGGCAGGCAAACTCCTGGACATCGAAGTGCTCGACCACCTGATCTTTGGGAATGATAGTTATTATAGTTTTGCGGATGAGGGGCTCATGTAAGATATTTGCTTTTTGTATATTGGCATTTTTAAATCCAACCAGATGCTCAAGATCGTTACAATCATAGGCGCTCGTCCGCAGATTATCAAAGCTGCTGCTCTGAGCAGGGCAATTCGGAACCATTTTCCTGATAAGATCAAGGAAGTCCTTGTCCACACTGGACAGCATTACGATAACAATATGTCGCAGGTGTTCTTTGATGAACTGGGCATTCCAGAACCAGACTACAACCTGGAAATCGGAAGCGCCTCACATGGCAGACAAACAGGGAGGATGATCGAAAGAATTGAAGAAGTGCTGTTGGAAGAGTCTCCTGATTTTATGGTGGTTTACGGAGATACCAACTCTACACTCGCAGCCTCCATTGCAGCATCAAAAATCCAGACACCTATCGTACACATCGAGGCCGGTCTTCGATCTTTCAATAAAAAAATGCCGGAAGAAATCAACCGGATCATGTGCGACCATTCTTCAACAATGCTTTTCACCCCTACTCCAACAGGCCTGAAAAACCTGATCAACGAAGGATTCTCTCCTGACAACAAAGCGCCTTTCACGGCTGACAACCCTGGCATATTCCATTGCGGCGATGTGATGTTAGACAACAGCCTTTACTTCAAACAATTTGCTAACGAAGAAAGCAGCATCCTGAGAGATCTGAATTTATCCGGAAAACAATTTCTGCTGGGCACCATCCACCGGGATAACAATACTGACCAGCCTGAGCGGTTGAACAGTATCTTCAGTGCATTAAATCTTATATCCGGTGAAAATGAAATCACACTGGCGCTGCCACTTCATCCGAGAACAATAAAGGCAATGGAATCGAAGATTGAGAGGAGTCTGTCAATAAAGATGAGCGGAAATCCATTTCTAAAGATTATTCCTTCAGTTTCATTCCTTGACATGATCATGCTGGAAAGCCATTGTGACATGATCTTTACCGATTCCGGAGGAGTGCAAAAGGAAGCATATTTTTTCCATAAACCATGCATCATCCTCAGGTCAGAAACAGAATGGAAAGAGATAGTGGATGAAGGAAATGGCATCATCGCGGATGCAAACCAACAGGCAATGATTGATGCTTATCATTATTTTCAGACCAATAAAAGCATGCTTAATTTCCCACCGATTTACGGAGATGGTTCTGCTGCTGAGTTTATTTGCGCGGCGATGGTGAAAAGAGTTTAGAGTTTAGAGTTTGGAGTTTGGAGTTCATGATACATGGCTCAAATCTCTTAGGTCTTCTGTATAAGGTCTAAAATCCATTTTATTTTCCTTCTTTAGTTGCTCATTTATCAATAATTACTATTTTTGCGCTCCCTTTTTTGGGACTTATAAATCAATCATTTAAAAAAAAATTATGAACCAGTACGAAACCGTTTTCATTTTAACTCCCGTTTTATCTGAAGAACAGATAAAGGAAGCGGTAAAGAAGTATGAGGATTTCCTCAAAAAGAATGGTGCCGAGATAGTGCATCAGGAAAACTGGGGCATGCGCAAAATGGCGTACCCCATCCAGAAAAAATCCAGTGGGTTTTATAACCTTATTGAATTCAAAAATGATGGAGGCCTGATTGCAAAGCTCGAAGTTACCTTTAAACGCGATGAGCGCATTTTACGCTTCCTTACCGTAAAACTAGATAAGCATGCTGTTACTTACAATGAGAAAAAGCGCAGACTTAAAAAAGAAGCAAAACAAGAAGCTAAGGAAGCTTAATTAACCATTTAAAAAGGAAATCATGGCACAAGGAAAAAATGACATTAAATATTTGACCCCCATAGCGGTTGACACCAAAAAGAAAAAGTATTGCCGTTTCAAGAAAAGCCGTATTAAATACATCGATTACAAAGATCCGAACTTCTTGTTGAAATTCGTCAATGAGCAAGGCAAGATATTACCACGGCGGCTTACAGGCACATCAACCAAGTATCAAAAGAAAGTTGCACAGGCAGTGAAAAGAGCAAGACATCTTGCGTTGATGCCTTACGTTGCTGATTTATTAAAATAAAGGAGGTTAGATCATGGAAATTATTCTTAAACAAGATGTAACAGGTATCGGGTACAAAAACGACCTGTTAAAAGTAAAAGATGGTTACGCGAGGAACTATCTTATTCCGAAAGGAATGGCAATAGTTGCAACTGACTCAAAGAAGAAAGAACTTGCTGAACTAAAAAAGCAACAGGCATTCAAAGAGGACAGAATTAAAAACGAGGCAACTATCATTGCACAAGCCCTTGAAGGCGCTGAATTCACGATAGGCGTTAAAGCCGGAACTTCAGGTAAAATCTTTGGCTCGGTGAACAACATTATGGTTGCCAACGCCATCAAAGAACAAAAGAACCTGGAAATTGACCGTAAAACAGTCGAACTGATTGAGGATCATATCAAGGAGGTAGGTAAATACAAAGCCAAAATCAAACTTCATAAGGAAGTTGTAGTTGAGGTAGACCTTGATGTAGTTGCCGAATAAGACTTTTAGAATTTAACTAACTTTAACCCTTCCGAAAAACCGGAAGGGTTTTTTTATGCTGAGCAAAGCCAAAATAAAGCTTATCAATTCATTGAAGCTGGGCAAATTCAGAAAACAACACGGGCTGTTTGTCGCTGAAGGCACCACCAATGTGACCGATTTTATAGTGAGTGGTTCTGAACCTGAAAGCCTGTATGCGACTGAGACATGGATTAAAAAGCATGAGAATAAAATAAATACGTCAGGGTTTGTGGCGGTGAGTGACAGGGAGATGAAGCAGCTTTCTAACCTGAAAAATCCTTCTGAAGTATTTGGTGTATTTAAAATACCTGAAACAAACAAACCTGATCTGAGTACCTGCAATGAGTTTATTTTGATGCTTGAAGATATTCGTGATCCGGGTAACCTGGGTACGATAATCAGAACCGCAGACTGGTTTGGTTTCAGACAGATCATTTGTTCGGAAGAATCGGTTGATGCTTTCAATCCGAAGGTAGTTCAGGCCAGCATGGGGTCGCTGGCAAGGGTAAGTGTTCATTACGACAAACTGGAGATGGTTATTGCATCGAAA
>JAUXDH010000019.1 GCA_030618545.1 Chlorobiota bacterium | reverse complement strand
TATTTAGACAATATAAAATTGAGTAACAAGAGGTTACCTTAAAATGAATATAGAGATATAAACGGAAGTTCCGTTTACACAACCGTTAGCCATAAGCCAAAAAGCTTCGACATGAACTTAACGCTTAGAGAATATATTGAAACCGTAACTATACCAAAATTAAGTTATCATGTAAAGTATTCTGAATTTTTTGAGAAGCAATATGAAAGATTAAATGATAAAATGATTGGAGTTTTTTTCGATGATAAACCAATCAATTTCTATATCTGGAAAGAAGAAAATGAGGAATTCGATAAGCTTATAAATGAAAAGAAACTAACTTATAAAAATAAGATAGTTGGTGAAGATGAAAATTGGGAATACCTAATAGAATATTCAATGTTTTTTGAAAAGGGTTTTAACTCAATTGATTACAATACATCTGCAAGTGTAATTATTAATAACATACCATTTTGTTCTACTCAAACTTGTATAAAACCAGAAAATTCTATGAATAAAGTGGTAGGAATTGGGAGGAAGAGTGCAAATAGTACGCCTTGTATTGTTGGCATGAGACCTGTTTCCTTTGATTCATTATTTGGACAGGCATTATTGCATTCAATTAAAATTAATAATGTTACTAATGAAAGAGTGCTAAAAAATCCAAAGAAAACTGCCTTTAATGATGGTGTCATGTTTAAATCCATAATTCAAGTTATTGAAAGATATGATGAATTTAAAGAACACTTTGAAATTACAGGTAAACCATCCCAAGAATTCATTGACATTTTAATAAACGGGATTAGAGAACTCCAAACTCAGGATGTCAATGCCGAGTGTATCAGAAAAATTAAACGCCAACAGGAACGTAAAGAAGCCCTTTTCCGTGATTGGTTTAAAACATACTTTGCTGCAAAATTTGATTCTGTTTACGCGGAGTCTGAAAAAGGTAATGGTAGAATTGACCTTAAAATTCAAGATAATATTTTTGGTACCAAGATAATAGAATTCAAAGGTTGGTGGAATAATGATAAAAAATATGTTACAAGGCAAATAATTGCCTACTTAACCGACTTTGAGAAAGATGGTTATGTAATAATGATTAATCACAACAAGAAAAAAAACATTACTTCGGACTATATCTCAAACATTAAAAACCACGAGATGGGATATATTGAAAATAGCCTTGAAGAAAAAAAATATCAGAACACTGGATTTGATTATTTTACAACTAAACATTCGGATAACATAAGAGTAAAGACATTAAACCATTTTATTCTAAACATATATTAATATCAAAGGCCAACCGTTATCTGGCGTTTTGAGAAAATCCATGCAATTAGAAAATATACAATGGCAAAACAAGAAATAGAAACAGTTAGAGAACAAATTTATTGGTCGTATGCAAACCTTGCAATGGCTCATACCGCTGTTGATAAAAAACAAGAAAAATTCGGACGGTTTAATTATATGATTAGAGCTAAATTATTCAAGGGACTTAAAGAAGGAACTATGAATATGCGGACAATATTTGACGATGAAAAAATAAAACTTCAAACAGGGCAAATTTGCAATTATTGTGGTTCCTCTGAGAAATTAGCACTTGACCATATTTTCCCTCAAATATTCGGCGGAAAAGACGATGCAGAAAATTTAATTTATGCTTGTAGGACTTGTAATAGTTCAAAAGGAAAAAAGGATTTAATGGAATGGATGGATTGTCGTGAAATTTTTTTACCATTAATGGTAATTAGAAGATATTTGAAGTTGACATTTAGTTATTGTTTGGAAAATCACCTAATTGATAAAAAGATTGAAGAACTGAAAGATATGGAGCTGCCATTTAAAATAGACCTTTTACCAACTTCTTATCCAAACCCCACTAAACTGATTTTGAATATACGCAAGAATAAAAACGCCCTATAATCGAGTAGACGGCTGACGGTCAAATGACCGATTGTGCACCTCTCACACCACCAAGTGTGCGTGTCTCGTACTTGGCGGTTAAAGCAAAGTACCCCCACCTACATGTCCCAATAGTGTTAAGAGAAATAAGACACACAGCTGGGGGTACTTTCCCGAACAATGTACCCCACCTCATTTGTACCCTGTGTATATAGAGTTAGAGAACAAACGGGATGGGTGACATTCCAAATCTCTCGCAAAGGTATTCGCAATCGCAATTTTGAAAGGTCATGTGAATGCTGATGGATTGCTTATTTTTGGTATCAGCAACCTTGCAAAATGGCTCTTTGCTGAATGAGAAGTTGCTACGCTTTGAAATTGAATTTTTAGTCATTCCTGCGGGGATGGCTCAGTTATAAACCGAAGCAATGTTTCCAGATTGTTTCCAGAATCGTTCTTTTTAGTTTGTTTGGAGAAGCAAAAAGCCTCACTACTTGTAAGTTGTAGTAAGGCTCTCTGTACCCGAGGCCGGGATCGAACCGGCACGAGTGTTACCTCACTGGTTTTTGAGACCAGCGCGTCTACCAATTCCGCCACTCGGGCTACTACCGCTCAAAAACGCGGTGTGCAAAAGTAATTATTTTTCTATGTAATCTTGACAATGGAAACCCTCTGTACCGAAAACTTTGAATGAAGTGTTGTTGGCTTCGATTAAAGTAATATTTTTGCGCCGCATTTTGGACAGTAAAAACCATCACAAATGTCGTTGAAAAAAAAGTCCTACGTCAGCATTTTCTCCGGTCGTGAAAGCCGTTACCTGGCTGAAAAAATAGCCAGCAGCTATGGGATACCCCTGGGTAAAACAGAAGTGACTGAGTTTTCTGATGGCGAATTCCAGCCGTCTTTTGAAGAAAATATCAGGGGTCGCGATGTATTTATCATTCAGTCGACAATTGCGCCGGCCGATAACTTTATGGAATTACTGATGCTGATCGACGCTGCAAAGCGGGCATCAGCCAGGAGGATCGTTGCCGTTATCCCTTATTATGGTTATGGCCGCCAGGACAGGAAAGACAAACCACGGGTGTCGATCGTCGCCAAACTCAGCGCAAACCTGTTAATGAACACAGGTGTTCAAAGGGTCATCACCATCGACCTTCATGCCGATCAAATCCAGGGTTTCTTCGATGTTCCGGTAGATCATGTGTATGCTTCAAACATTTTCGTGCCTTACCTGATCAAGCTGGATCTGCCAAATTTAGTCCTTGCCTCACCTGATACGGGTGGAACCCGTCGTGCGGCAAGTTATGCCAAGGCAATGAATACCAGCTTTGTGATCAGCTACAAACACCGTATAAAACCGAATGTGGTTGGCGAGATCAGGTTGATCGGGGACGTGAAAGGTAAAGATGTTGTTATTGTTGATGACATTATCGACACGGCAGGCACAATTACACGGGCAGCCGAAGTAATTATGAATGAAGGTGCAAACAGTGTGAGGGCATTCGCGACACATCCTGTTTTGTCAGGAGAAGCAATTGACCGTATCAACGAGTCCTCGTTTACCGAGGTTGTTGTAACCGATACAATACCAATAAAAAGAAATTGTGAAAAAATTACCGTGCTTTCAACAGCCGATCTTTTCGCAGAAGTAATTCACAGAGTTCAGAATTACAAATCAATTAGTTCATTATTCAATCTTAATAAACAAAAAGTTTAATTTTTAATTTTTTAAATTATGAAAACAGTATCATTGAGCGGCTCTCTCCGTGAGAGCGTAGGGAAAAAAGATGCTAAAAAACAAAGGAGGGAGCATAAAATCCCCTGTGTACTTTATGGTGGCAAAGAGCAGATTCATTTTGTTGTAACCGATCTTGACTTTGGAAAACTGGTCTTTACCCCTGAGGTGTACTTAATCACAATTATCCTTGATGGGAAAGAATACCAGTCGATTCTTCAGGATGTACAATTTCATCCGGTAACCGACAAAGTGTTGCATGCGGATTTCCTTGAAGTACTTCCCGGCAAACCGGTTATTATAGGAATTTCTGTTCATTTTGAAGGAAACGTACCGGGCGTTATGGCCGGTGGTCGCCTGATCAAGAACATGAGGAAAGTAATTGCAAAAGGGTTAATTGAAGAGATGCCTGAATTTATCAAAGTAGATATGTCGGAACTTCATATCGGCATGGGAATAAAAGTGAAAGATCTTGAGATTGATAAAATCGAGTTTCTGGACAACCCGAATTCCATGGTGGTGATGGTTAAAACAGCACGTGGCATTGAAGAAGAGGAGGAAGAAGAAGAAGAGGAAGAAGAAGGAGAAGGAGAAGAAGGTGCTGAAGAAGGTGCTGAAAAGCCTGCTGCCAAAGAGTAGATAGAAATCAAGATCAATTATAAAAGGGATAGGGTTGTTTATTAACTTTATCCCTTTCTTCTTTAACCCCCCCTGGCCCCCCTTGGAAAGGGGGGAATGGGGTAAAACAAAATAACTTGAAATACTTAATTGCTGGTCTGGGAAATATAGGTGCTGAGTATGCGGATACACGGCACAATGTGGGTTTTGTGGTGGCTGATGCACTGGTGAAGGAATTGAAAGGTAGCTGGAAAGTGGAACGGCTGGCTTCTGTTTCTAAAGTCAAATTCAAAGGCAGGACGCTTGTTGTGATCAAGCCTGCTACCTATATGAACCTCAGCGGGAAAGTGATAAAGTACTGGCTTGACCAGGAGAATATCCCCGTTGAGCGATTACTTGTTGTTATGGATGATATCGCCCTGCCGCTTGGTACATTGCGAATGAAGGCAAAAGGAGGTGATGCCGGGCACAATGGCCTGACAGACATTATCATGAAATTAAATACCATTGTTTTTCCCAGGTTAAGGATAGGTATAGGCGATGATTTTCCCAGGGGATACCAATCTGATTATGTTCTGGGTGAATGGTCGATGAAGGAAATTAACGTGATGATCCCAAGGATAAATGCGGCAACTGAAATAGTGAAAAGTTTTGTCACTATAGGAATTGACAGGACGATGACGGCATATAACAATAAGTGAAGCTGCTAAACTCTTACTGGATAACAATCCTTCCTGGTTTCCGCACCTTTACCGGGATTAATTTTTTATACTTTTTAATTTACAGTACAACAGCGAATTAGACTTATTTGTTTTACAAAATTGGGTGTCACATATTCGATAACAGCTTGAGTTAAATTGAGAAAGCCCCAAGGGGGCGACTATCAACAGCTCCGGGTTGCAGCCCGGAGATTATTAGATCAATCACCCAAAGCGCCAAAGGTGCGAAATCATTATTTTTAACGGTGTAATGTAAAATAAACTTTAAAATAATCTGCTCTTTGCATGGATTACCTGGCTCACTAAAATAGATGTGGTATTAATGTTGATGTACCTTTTTATCCAAATTAATGATTTCGCCCCGATGGGGCTTCGTTATCATGTTGTACACTTAACCCGGGCTGTGCCCGGGGCTTATGATTTACGCACCTACGGTGCTTTGTTATTGTAATTCCAATGGGAGATAAGAATAAACCACTGACTGACTAATTCCTGTTGGGTGTCCCAATGCGGAATACAAGAGATTGCATATTGCATTAACTACCTACTCGATAAGTAACTATGAAGCTGCTAAACTCTTGCTGGATAACAATCCTTTTTGCATTATTGGTGTTTACTAAATTATGTTCAGGTCAGCAAAATACCATCAAAGCCATGGCCGGTTTCATAATCAGTCCTTATTCTTTTGCTATACTGTCAATTGGTTATGAACGGCAACTAACCAGGCACAGTGCAGTTGATTTGAACTGTTTCGCGTTTGCTGATGCAGATATTATTGAGAGTGAATCCAAAGCAATGCTCGGTGTAAGTTTAGGCTATCGCTTTTATTCTGTTTCGGAAAAAGGATGGCTGGATAATTTCTGGGCAAGTCCTTATTTCCTTTATTCTCATGTTGATAGTCACGCACACACATCTGAATACCGGGGAAATTTTCTTGGTATTGGAGCTTCGGTTGGCAGGAGGATTGTCATTGCAAATAACAATAAATGGATCGTTGATATTGGCTTTGGGATGGCCTATGGTAAATTCTCCTATTATTATTTCAAAAGAATTTATGATTTTGAACCTGAAGAATCTGTTGATATCTACAAATTGCCTGAACCTTATTTTCGCTGGATACCACGACCGATTATTCAGGTGGGGTACCGGTTATAATCAATCAAACTTCAAGGTTTGACATCTCTTTGGTAACACCAAAATCGTATTCCGGGTATTCGTAGATTTTCATCCTGGGTTCGGTCTCACCGATGGAATAACCATAAATCCCCTGGTAGTCCTCCCTGTTTTCTCCCATCTCCTCAAGCTGATCAAGGTATTCACTGATAGACTTGGATTCGATGATCACCATCTTACCTATTGTATCGATGATCGGGCTGTGGTTGCGGGTATGGTCATGGTCGAATTCCAGTATTCGCCGGCCATAACGGGTGATACCGATCACACGGAAAGTGAGACTTTTTCCTACTCCCGGAAGGTTCAAAACATTACGGTCGGTGGCTAAAAAAGGAATGCCCAGTTCGCTGCGCAAATCATTGATGTTTTTCTGCATGTCTTCAGCCTGCATCGGGAATTGATGAATATGGTCATCGTATTCCGCTGGTATGGATCCCAGCACTTTTTCTTCCAACTGTTCCTGAACGGCCCTTTCGTTGGTAGCGAAGTTGTGGTAGTTTTCCATGTAGCCTTTCACCGAAAAAGTATAATAAGTCAGTACGCCGATGTCGTTCAGGCATTTGCGCAGCTTGGAAGAATGACCTCGCCTGGAAGCAGCGGCAGTCAGCACCAACTGATTGGTAACTGTCCATCCACAGGAGATCAGTTTTCTGATTCCCTCCCTGGCTTCAGGGGTGATCTCCATGGGTGATTCAAAATGCGTTTGAATGACAAACT
Source organism: Chlorobiota bacterium (assembly GCA_030618545.1). GTDB lineage: Bacteria > Bacteroidota > Bacteroidia > Bacteroidales > F082 > JAADID01. Next base: position 17,878 of record JAUXDH010000019.1, on the reverse strand, counting down.
GCCTGATCCCTATTTCGGAGGCCTTATTTTTGAATTCGCCAAGTATCCCGGTTAACCCCTCATCAATCCGCTGAGGCAGGTAAACAGGCAGGCGGGTACCGATACGAACCCTGAGAATTTCTGCGTATTTTTCATTTTCTTTTCTTTCCACGTTGGCCTCCCGTTTTCTCACAGCCATCGCGTAGATCGCATCAAAAATCTTTTTCATTGATTTGTTGGAGCTCATTAAACCGTCACCCCCGGTGATCAGAATATCCCGTAACTGAGAATCATATTCATAATAGTCCATCAGTTTTATTAACCTTTCCGACCAGCTTTCTTTTGGCTTGAGTTTATCAAGATTGAAATTCAGATGGCCATTCTGAAAATCATACATCCGTTGGCAGCTTGCGCAAAGGCCGGCACAGGCCCTTCCCACAGTATCAGGAATCAGAATAGCAACTTCAGGGTAACGGCGATGAATATTGTGGTGAGATGGCAATATCCAGCCTGCTGCATTGGGTTTTCCCGGTTCCACCTTATCTTCTTTTTCCCATGCGGCAATTTCACCAAACTCTCTGACAAGCTGGCGGCTGTAAATAATATAATCACGAATGGCAAGGTCAGCGCCGATGGCAAAATAGGGAACTCTGACATGGAGCAGTGAAAGGTAATAGGGGTTAACGAAGAATGGTATTCCCGCGTCCCGGGCATCATACATCACTTTCATAGTATCCGGATCCAGGGAGTTGCCAAGCATTTCATTGAGAAGGTCGGGATCGCGAATAGCGAATTTCAGGTGAAACAGAGACTCTGCCCACCATCCCAGCATTTTGAGGAATTTCTGTTCCTGGGAATCATCCTTTTCAAATTTGTACTTAGGGTCTTTGATGATTCCTTCATCTATTTTTTGAATAAAAATCTTGATGATCCTGTCCCGGTTTTCCTGCCTGAGTTTTACAATTCTTGGGTCAAGTCCATCGGGATATCGATCCATCCATTCCTTTATCAGATCAGCATCGATTTTCATCGGCAGGCTTTCTCCCCGGAGCTGCCGAAACAGTTGAAGCATGTCTTCAAAAAAGTAGGGCTTGGCTCCTCCGGTGCCCTGAGTTACAGCCAGCCAGATCATTTTGATAGGGTTGCTTACTGCAACTTCTCCATGAAGGTTCAGATCCTGATAGACATGTCCGGCATGATCAACATAGTCAAGTATACGAATGGCGGCATAATCTTTCCACTCCAGTTTATCAAAGGTTTCTCTTCCTTTTGCTTCTCCTTTGTAGAATTTCAGGACATGGGATTTTCCTTCAATTTCTTCCAAAATCCAATTCCGCACCCCGATAAGAGACTCTGTTTCGTTTTTGGCATGGCGCATGATCTCATCCAGTACGGGGTTTTCATTGAGTAACTGTTTGCAAAGATGGTGTGATCGGACATTGATAGCGATCTTGTCCAGTTGTTCGATAGGGGTCATAATGAAGGGCTTTTAAATGAAGCCTCTAAGGTACACATCAAAAAGCCCTTTTCCAAGAAATATCAAGCAGTAATTATAATTTCACCGACAATCTTTCACCGACAATGGCTGAAATTTCGTCAATACTGACCCTGTCCTGTTTCATTGAATCCCTCTCCCGGATAGTTACAGTATCGTCTTCCAATGTTTGATGGTCGACTGTTATACAGTAGGGGGTTCCAATTGCATCGTGTCGCCTGTACCGTTTGCCGATGGTATCTTTTTCTTCATAAAAGCACATGAAATCATTTTTGAGCTTGCCCATCACCTCACTTGCTTTTTCAGGAAGACCGTCTTTTTTAATCAGTGGGAAGACAGCAACCTTATATGGAGCAAGGAATGGTGGTAATTTCATGACAACACGCTCAGAACCATCCTCAAGTTTTTCTTCTGTGTAGGCAAAACTCAAGACCGCGAGGAACTGACGATCAAGTCCAATGGAGGTTTCAACCACATAAGGAATGTAACTCTGGTTCATTTCCGGATCATGGTAGCGGAGTTTTTTACCTGAATGCTCTTCATGGGCCTTCAGGTCGAAATCGGTTCTTGAGTGGATTCCTTCCAGTTCCTTGAATCCCATTGGGAAGTCGAATTCTATATCAGTCGCTGCATTGGCATAGTGTGCAAGTTTATCATGATCATGGAAACGGTAACTTTCGGCAGGGATACCCATAGCAAGTTGCCAGTTCATGCGCTGCTCTTTCCAGTATTCGTACCACTTCATTTCCTCGCCCGGACGAACAAAGAACTGCATCTCCATTTGTTCGAATTCCCGCATCCTGAAAATAAACTGACGGGCGACAATTTCATTTCGAAAGGCTTTACCGGTCTGGGCTATGCCGAAAGGAATCTTCATCCTTCCGGTTTTCTGGATATTCAGGAAGTTGACAAAAATACCCTGGGCTGTTTCAGGACGAAGGTAAATTTCGGTAGCTCCTTCAGATAGTGAACCTATACTTGTTGAGAACATCAGGTTAAACTGGCGAACATCAGTCCAGTTGCGTGAACCGGAAACCGGACAGGCAATGGCGAGGTCTTCTATCAACGACTTGATTGCCGCCATATCTTCATTATCCATTGCTGGATAAAGCCTATTTTTTATCTCTTCGATCTTCCGGGTGTTAGCGACAACACGAGGATTCGTTTCCACAAATTGCTTTTCATCGAATGCATCACCAAAACGCTTCTTCGCTTTGGTCACTTCTTTTGCAATCTTACCTTCAATTTTAGCCATGTGATCTTCAACCAGTACATCTGCCCGGTAGCGCTTTTTTGAGTCCTTGTTATCGATCATCGGATCGTTGAAAGCATCCACATGTCCTGAAGCTTTCCAGGTGGCAGGGTGCATGAAAATAGCGGCATCCACACCTACGATATTCTCGTGCATCTGCACCATTGCCTTCCACCAGTACTGCCGGATGTTGTTCTTCAGTTCTACGCCATTCTGGCCGTAGTCGTATGCAGCGGCGAGACCGTCATAAATCTCGCTTGACTGAAAAACGAATCCGTACTCCTTCGCGTGTGCAACTATTTTTTTGAAAAGATCTTCTTTGTTTGCCATGGCCCCCCTTTTGGTTCCCCCCAACGGGGGGAAGATTTATTGTTTCAATTAATTGTTATCTCTTTTAATATCTCTTGATACCTGACTTTCATATCAGATCTTAGGTCTTGTGTCTATCATCTAACAAATGATAAATAAACGAATATTTGATGGGTTAATAAACCTGCTATAACAGGATTTCCTGATTGATGAATCACGATAAGTACTCAATATGTTCGATTCAAAGCTATACCACAAAGTGCCACAAAGAACACACAAAGTGCCACGAAAGGATCTCTTTGTGGATCTCTGTGTATTCTCTGTGGGACTCTGTGTTACAGTCTTCATCTTAACCTAAAATGTTTAATCAATATTATTTCTCATACCACTCAACTTCTATTTTCCCCTTTTATCCTTACAATGGGTTCCAATATTTACCTTCAACTAAAGCTAGAAATCCTACGGACAGGTATGGTAATGTCGCCCAGTGATGGAGGAACTAAGGTCTAAGCCCCCAGCGTTGCTACCATCACCGCCTTGATGGTATGCAGCCTGTTTTCCGCTTCATCAAAAACGACGGAATGGGATGATTCGAAAACCTCATCATCCACTTCCATGGCTTCTACACCAAACTTCTGGTAAATGTCTTCTCCGGTAATCGTATCCCTGTTATGAAAGGCCGGCAGACAATGCATGAACTTAACACCCGGATTTCCGGTTTTATTGACCATGTCCATGTTTACCTGGTATGGCATCATCAGGCTGATTCTTTCTTTAAAGGCATCATCACCTTCACCCATCGATACCCAGACATCTGTATAAAGAAAGTCAACACCTTTCACTCCTTTGTCTACGCTTTCAGTGAGGGTGATCTTTGCTCCTGTTTCTTTTGCAATAGCTTCGCATACTTTAACAAGACCCTCTTCAGGCCAGAATTGTTTCGGGGCTACCGCCCTGAAATCCATGCCCATTTTCGCGGCTCCCACCAGCAATGAATTCCCCATGTTGTTGCGGGCATCGCCCAGATATGCAAATGACACCTGGTGTAATGGTTTGTCCGAGTGTTCCATCATGGTCAGGAAATCAGCCAGGATCTGTGTGGGATGGTATTCATCGGTGAGTCCATTCCATACGGGAACACCTGAAAACTCTCCCAACTCTTCGACTTTGACCTGTCCAAAACCACGGTATTCAATACCATCGTACATTCTCCCAAGCACCCGCGCTGTATCCTTCATAGATTCCTTTTTACCGATCTGTGTACCGGTGGGTCCCAGGTAAGTAACGTTAGCGCCCTGGTCGTATGCTGCTGTTTCGAAAGCACAGCGTGTACGCGTGGAGGCCTTCTCAAAAATCAGGGCTATGTTTTTCCCTTTTAGTTTTTGCTGTTCTGTACCTGTGTATTTTGCTTTTTTCAAATCAACAGAAAGGTCAAGCAGGAACTTGATTTCTTTTGGAGAAAAATCGAGCAGCTTGAGAAAATTACGGTTTCTTAAATTGTATGCCATATGTCGTGTATTTAATTTTGGTCCTGTTAATTACTTATTGAATTGAAGAGAACTCTCATTTCCAAGAATTCATTGATCCTTTTCTTTTACATTGTTTTCCAACTGCTATCAGTTTTGACCGGCGCAAAAGTAAGGAAAAATATTGCTGAATATCGACTGTGTACTGTGCTGACTCAGAATACTCCGCTCAACAATATCTTCTTATTTTTGCTGCCATGAAAATGATCGGAAATGTGCTGGTTTCTGACGAGATAAAAGAAAGGTATTTTGTATGTAAACTATCCGCTTGCTCTGGTGACTGCTGTGTGGAAGGTGATGCCGGTGCCCCTCTGGAAGAAGAGGAGATATCTATACTGGAAGACTACATTGACGAAATCAAACCATTCATGACGGATAAAGGACTGGATGAAATTAACAGTACCGGCGTTTTCGATTTTGATGCAGATGGCGCGTATGTTACGCCACTGGTCAATAACAGGGAATGCGCTTTTGTTTTTAAAGAAGATGGAATCAATTATTGTTCAATTGAGAAATCTTTCCTTGAGAAAAAAATCCGATTTCAAAAACCGGTTTCATGCCATCTCTATCCCATCAGGCTTAGCAAGGTTGGGGATTACACAGCGGTGAATTACCATCAATGGAGCATCTGCAATCCTGCACTGGAAAACGGTAATAATCTGGGGGTTCCCTTATATCAATTCCTTAAGGAACCCCTGGTCAGGAAATTTGGGAGTGAATGGTATTCGAAACTTATTTTAGAATTTGAAAAAGGTCAGGAATAATTAACCACAATTGGTATTAAACTACTCCGGTCCGGAAGTAGTAACAGTGGTCATACCGTCCAGTTCTTTGTCGATGTGAAATAAACCTGACTTGTCGGGGCCAACCAGTTTGATCTTATCCAGCACAGTATTGAAAAGGCTTTCTTCTTCAACCTGCTCAGTGATGTACCATTGAAGGAAATTACCTGTAGTGTAATCTCTTTCCTCTACAGTTATGCCGTAAAGCGTATTTATTGAATCTGTGATGTGAACTTCATGCTCCATGATCTGGGAGAAGATATCAAGCAATGACTCATAGTGGCGAGGAGGTGCATCAACATCTTTCAGTTCGGCTTTTCCACCCCTGTCATTAACAAATCTCACAAGCTTCATCATATGCAAACGCTCTTCGTCAGCATGTTCGTAAAGGAAAGCTGCAGCTCCCGGATAACCATTCACTTCGCTCCAGATGGCCATGGCAAGATAAAGGCGCGCGGAATATTCTTCTTTGAGGATTTGCTCGTTTAAGGCGGATTCGACTTTTGGGTTCATTCTTTTCATATTTAGTGTTAGCTTTTAAGCGCTTCGGCGCCGCTTACAATCTCTAATATTTCCTTGGTAATAGAAGCCTGGCGGGCTTTATTGTACGACAGATTGAGTTCCTTGATCAGTTCATCAGCATTTTCGGTGGCCATATGCATGGCAGTCATACGTGCGCCGTGTTCGGCAGCATGGCTGTCGAGTAATGCCTTGTAAAGCTGAATCTTAATTGAACTGGGCACAAGGGCTTCCAGGATTTCTTCTTTGCTCGGCTCAAATATGAAATTAGCCTGAACTTCATTTGAAACCTTATTTTCCTCCGTTTCAGATTCGGTCAGCGGAAGGAATTGTTCTTCCTGAAGTATTTGCACTGCCGCGTTTTTAAACTGGTTGTAGATAAGAATGATCTTGTCATACTTCTTGTCGGAGAAATCCTTCATCAGCCTTTCGGCAATCTCCTCAGTGTTTTCAAAGTTCAGGTCATTAAAAATTTCCGTATTGGCCTCGATTAGTTTGTATCCTGCTGATTTAAACATATCGGCGCCTTTTTTGCCAATGCACATAATGTGGACGTTGCCGCTTTTGTTTTGTTGGCTGAATCTTTCATGGATCATTCTAACTGCTGATTTTGCCACATTCGCGTTAAAGGCGCCACAAAGTCCCCTGTTGGACGTAATTGGTATGAGGAGTATTTTGCCTTCGCCCCTGTCATCAGCCCATATCCCTTCGTCTGAACCCTCCAGGTCATGGCTCAGGTTGCTCATGATTTCCTGCAACTTGGAAGCATAAGGACGCATACTCAGGATGGCATTCTGTGCACGCCTGAGCTTTGAGGCTGAAACCATTTTCATCGCACTGGTAATCTGCCTCGTTGATTTAACCGAACTAATCCTTATCCGAACTTCTTTTAGGCTGGGCATAATCTGTCTAAATCAATTTAATTAGTGTATTTATTGCCGACATCTTTCGCTACCTTTTGCAAAGTTTCAAGGCTTTTATCAGTAAGTTTTCCTGAGGCGAGTTCATCAAGAACACCTTTGTATTTTTCTTCCAGGTGATGGAGAAATTCTTCTTCAAAATTTATTATGTTTTTCACCGGAATTTCTTTAAGCAAATTATTTGTTCCACAATATATGAGGGCAACCTGCTTACCTACTTCCATAGGTGAATACTGTGGTTGTTTGAGAATTTCAACATTCCTTCTTCCTTTTGAGAGCACTGCCATGGTAGCGGCATCAAGGTCGGAACCGAACTTGGAAAAAGCTTCCAGTTCACGAAACTGTGCCTGGTCAAGTTTAAGTGTACCGGCTACTTTTTTCATGGATTTGATCTGGGCATTTCCACCAACTCTTGATACGGAGATACCTACATTGATCGCAGGGCGGATACCGGCGTTAAAGAGGTTACTTTCGAGGAATATCTGCCCGTCGGTGATGGAGATCACATTGGTTGGGATATAAGCTGACACATCACCTGCCTGTGTTTCAATCACCGGTAAAGCAGTTAGCGAACCACCGCCTTTCACTTTACCTTTCAGGCTTTCGGGCAGGTCATTCATATCCCTGGCAATCTCATCCGAATCGATGATCTTGGCCGCTCTTTCAAGCAGGCGTGAGTGGAGGTAAAATACATCTCCGGGATATGCTTCACGACCAGGGGGACGGCGGAGGAGGAGCGATACTTCCCGGTATGCCACAGCCTGTTTTGACAGGTCATCATAGACAACAAGAGCAGGCCGGCCGGTATCACGGAAAAATTCGCCGATACATGCACCTGCGAAAGGAGCATAAAACTGCATTGCTGCAGGATCTGAAGCTGTAGCTGATACAATAACGGTATATTGCATAGCGCCGGCATCTTCCAGTGTTTTTAAGATGTTGGCCACTGTTGAACCTTTCTGTCCCGTAGCAACATAAATACAATAAACCGGCTCACCTTTATCGTAGTACTTTTTCTGGTTGATAATGGTATCTATGGTGATGGCGGTTTTTCCTGTTTGACGGTCTCCGATGATCAGCTCGCGCTGTCCCCTTCCAATTGGGATCATGGCGTCGATGGCTTTAATTCCGGTCTGCAACGGCTCATTAACAGGACGACGGTAGATCACTCCGGGAGCTTTGCGTTCCAAAGGCATTGAAAATACTTCGCCTTCGATCTCACCCTTACCATCCAACGGCTGACCAAGAGTGTTTATAACACGTCCAAGCATGCCTTCTCCAACGCTGAGGGAGGCGATACGGCCGGTGCGCTTGGCTTTGTCACCTTCGTTGATGTCTTCAATGTCACCAAGCAATACAACACCCACATTGTCTTCCTCCAGGTTGAGGACAATTCCTATCAGGCCTGTTTTTTCAAACTCTATCAATTCGCCTGCTTCGGCATTGCTTAATCCATAAATACGTGCAATTCCGTCTCCAATCTGTAAAACCGATCCCATTTCTTCGAGTACGGCTGCAGATTCATAGCCTGCAAGTTCTTTTCTTAAGATGGCTGATACCTCAGCTGGTTTTATGTCTGCCATAACATCTTTTCTTTTTCTTTATTCTTAGTTATATCTTACTTACGTATAAATTATCGCTAAACTCATTACCCAATCGTTTAAGCTGTACCTTGATACTGTCATCGTACTGGTAGTCCTCAAACTCAAGCTTAAATCCCCCGATGAGGCTTTCATCAACCTTTTCATCGGCTTCCAGTATTTTTTTGGTTACATCAGCCACCTTTTCCAGGATTGCATCTTTCTCCTTCTTTTCAGCTTTGTATGCTGTGGTAAGGGTAATGGGCATGATGTTTTTGTATTCTTTGTAAATCTCATCAAACGCTACACAAATAAATTGAAGGTATTCTTCTCTTCCTTTACGGGTGATCAGGCGGAAGAACTTCTCTGTAAGTACATTTACCTTTCCCCTAAAAAGCGCTATCAGCACTTTATCTTTTTTATACCAGTCAATCACCGGGTTGGCAAGCACTTTTCTCAAAGGACGATTTTCTTCCAGCACTTTACCGATCAGTCTCATATCCTTTTCAACCGCTTCCAGCACTTTCATTTCAAGTGCAAGATCGAAAACTGCCTGAGCGTACCTGTTTGCCAGTATTTTGATCCTCATCGTTCTTCAATTAGTTTTTTAACCGCTTGTCTTTAAGCAATTCCTGAATGTAGGATGCCTGCTTCTTTTTATCCTTGAACTCTTCCCTCAGTATCTTTTCAGCTATCTCGATAGAAGTGGTGGCAATCATATTCTTGATTTCAACCAGTGCTGCTTTTTTCTCATTCTCGATTCTGGATTTGGCGCTCGCGACAATATTATTGGCTTCCTCGTTGGCTTTTTCTTTGGCTTCATCAAGGATCTTTTCCCTTATTTTCCGGGCCTCCCGTAACACGGCGTCCCTTTCATCCTTCGCTTCCCTGAGCAACTGTTCGTTATCCAGTTTTAGTGATTTCATGTCTTCCCTTGCCTTGTCAGCAGCACGCAGCGAATCTTCGATAGATTCTTCACGTTCTTTCAAAGCATTCATGATCGGTTTCCAGGCATACTTTTTGAGAATGATCAGCACGATTAACAGTGCCAGTGTCATCCAGATAATCGGCCCAAGTCCGGGATTGATCAGTGCCATATTTCTTGGTTTTTATTATTCATTTGATTTAAAGAACCATTGCTTTGCAGCCAACCGCTGCAAAGCAATGGATTTTTTGTGTTGGTTTACAAGAAAACAATAAGCAAACACACAACAACAGAAAAGAAGGCTACACCTTCGATAAGTGCTGCAGCAACGATCATGTTTGACCTGATATCACCAACGGCTTCAGGCTGACGTGCGATAGCTTCAACCGCGCCTCTACCGATCTGGCCAATGCCAATACCGGCTCCAACAGTAGCTAACCCGGCTCCAATACCGGCTCCGAACTTCGCCCATGGGGCCAGGTCGGCTGCAACCTGCAATAAAATTGATAAAAGTTCCATATTACTATTTTATATTTAGTTATTAATAATGGATTCAAAATTTTTAATGATGTGCTTCTTCAGTGGCCATTCCAAAATAAAGGGCCGAAAGCAAAGTAAACACATAGGCCTGGATAAAAGCAACCAGCAACTCCAGGAAGTTCATAAATATGGAAAATCCAACTGATACAATGGATACCCCATAACCTAAGCCAGTACTCATTTCGCCAAAGATGAAAATGAGACTGATGAAACCAAGGATGATGATATGTCCTGCTGTGATATTAGCAAAGAGACGCACCATCAGCACAAATGGTTTTGTGAATATACCCATCAGTTCAACGACCGGCATCAGCGGTATTGGGAATTTCAGCCACCAGGGTACACCCGGAGCATTAAAAATGTGAAGCCAGTAGGCTTTGTTTCCACTTACCGTTGTAATGATAAAAACAAATACTGCCAACACGCCTGTTACGCCAATGTTTCCGGTGACATTAGCCCCGGCAGGAAAAATTGGAATTAATCCCAAAATGTTATTAAGCAGAATGAAAAAGAAAATAGTCAGGAGAAACGGCAGGTACTTTTCATACTTCTTTTCACCTATCGAAGCTTTGGCAATATCATCCCTCACAAATATGATGATTGGTTCCAGAAAAGATTGCAAACCTTTGGGTGCATGCCCTTCTGTTTTCTTATAAGACTTAGCCACACTAATGAAGACAAGGATCAGTAATAAACAACTGAATAAAATCGCGAACACATTCTTTGTGATTGAGATGTCCAGGTAAGGTCGAACTTCATGCCCTTGCGCATCTTTGCGAACTATTTTCCCCGCATTAAAATTATCATCAGAAATGAAATATCCCTTGTAAGCATCATTGCCATGATGAAATCTGGTGGACATAAACACATGCCATTCGCCCTGATCGTAAAGGATTACAGGTAATGGGACAGATACATGCATATTCCCAACACTGAGAATGTGCCATTCATAAGAATCGGTAATATGCTCAACTATCCACTTACCGGCCTCAAACTTTTCTTCTTCGGCAGCATGATTATCCTCATGATCCATATCATGTTGTTCTTCATTCGTGGCATTAGCTGCAACAGCGCTAAAAGTCATGAATGAAAGGAGTAAACTCCATGTGGCAATTTGCTTTATAACTCCTAATTTATCACTCATTTACAATGAAAAGTCTCTGGTTAAAAATGAGTGCAATTTTACGAATAATTACTGAATTAGTCATAAGGTTTTTCAATTTTTCATCAAGTCATGATTTTCAAGCACTTTAGTTGGTAAAGCACCTTAACAAATAAAAAAAGATTTTCCCGGCACAACATGCTCAAAAATGTTGTAATTTCACATTCACCCTATAAACAATAAAATTCTTAGCCATGAAAATCATTAACCTGCTCTTTGTACTTACCTCTATCATAATTCTTAGCGCGTGTAACCCACAGTCGTGTGGCAAAACAGATCGTGCTGCTGAGTTAAATGCTATTGAAGATTTGCTGGAATCGTATATTATAGCTAATGAAAACCAGGATTTCGAACTGATTGAAAGAATCTGGGCTCCAAACAGCGATATCATCCTGTACGGAACCAATACAAACGAAAGGCTTATGGGATGGACTAACATCCGCAACGCCATCAAGGTGCAGTTTTCAGTCATTGAAGAAACCTATATTTCAGCTTCCGACCAATTCATAAAAATAAACGACTGTGGTACAACCGGATGGTTTGCTGAGACACTGAATTACAACTTCGTTTATAATGGAGAAGCCCAAAGCTACGAAGGATTAAGATTTACCGGCGTAGTTGTCAAAATGGACGGTCACTGGAGGTTTGTTCAGGCACATCTTTCCTTACCTGGAGATGTAGATATCGGCGAATAAGCTTTCAATTTCCTGAATCAGGTTCTCCTGATTCTTCAGGTTTGGTATCTTTGCCGGCTCAAATTTTTAGTTGAAATGAAACACTTAACATATTTTCTTTTGGTGGTTATCATGCTATCGGCATGTGAGACCACGACCAATGAAGAAGCAAATAAAGAGACCGGTGAGGTTGCAGATACAAGCAGGAAACAGGAAAAGATAAAACCCTCCCTTAGCTCACCCACCCAAACAGGCAGTGCAGCTAACGATTCCGAAAATAATATGCAGGCTGCAATGCAGTCATACAACATGGGGATAAATTTTTACCAGAAAGGTGATCTTGAAAAAGCTATGGAGCAATTCAAGATCTCGCTTGAGGCGTATCCTGAAAACAGCAAGACAAACCACTATATCGGCAGAATTTATTACGACATGGGTCAGAAAGGCCTGGCCATTTCATACTATGAAGATGCTGTTCGATACGACATTGATGATTCAACTTCCATCCTTGGCATTGGCCAGATTTATTTCGATATGGGTGATTACAATAATGCGATGAAGTATTACGATATGTCCATCGATGTTGCCTCTCATTATGGACTTGCCTACTACAATCGTGGAACTCTATTGGGAATGCAGAACCAATATGACCTGGCGCTTGAGGACCTGAACCAGGCGATAGAACTGGATCCGAATAATGGCAATGCTTATGTCAACCGCGGACTTGCCCACTTCTACCTTAAGAATTTGGACAAAGCCTGTGAAGATTGGAATAAGGCTGCTGAAATGGGTATGCCAAAAGGAACTCAGGCAGTAAATGCCTATTGCCAGTAGCATCTTTTCGCTGCAATTTAAAAAGAAACATTATCCTGCCAGGATCAGCACTTTGTTATTCAGCACCTCGATCACACCGCCTTTGATGTCGAAAAACTCTTCCTTACCTTCTTTGGTTTTTTTGAGTTTGATCTTGCCTTCTTTGAGCGCTGAGATCAGGGGGGCATGGTTATTTAATATTTCAAAAGAACCATCTATACCAGGTAGTTGCACCAGAACAGCATCGCCCTTATAAATCTCTGCATCCGGTGTTATGATTTCTACTTGCATTTGTTTTGTTGTATGTTATTTGTTACCGGTTATGTGCTACAGGCTGTAATCCAATCTCATAACTTATATCTGATAAACACATAACTCTTAACCCTTAACCCTTAACTCTTAACTCGTCTCATTCGGCTTCCGCCATCATTTTCTTGCCTTTTTCAATAGCCTCGTCTATGGTGCCAACAAGGTTAAATGCAGATTCGGGATATTCATCCACTTCACCATCCATAATCATATTGAAACCTTTGATGGTATCTTCGATAGAAACAATTGTGCCGGGGATATTTGTAAACTGCTCCGCCACAAAGAAAGGCTGTGACAGGAAACGCTGCACCCTTCTTGCACGGTGAACGATCTGTTTGTCTTCTTCCGAAAGCTCATCCATACCCAGGATAGCAATAATGTCCTGCAGGTCTTTGTAACGCTGAAGAATATTCTTCACTTTTTCTGCCGTGTTGTAATGTTCTTCGCCAACAACATCCGGCTGCAGGATACGGGAAGTTGAATCCAGCGGATCAACTGCCGGGTAAATACCAAGTTCTGCAATCTTACGACTCAAAACTGTTGTGGCATCAAGGTGGGCAAAAGTAGTTGCCGGCGCCGGGTCAGTAAGGTCATCCGCAGGTACATAAACCGCCTGTACCGAGGTAATGGAACCTCGTTTTGTTGAAGTGATTCTTTCCTGCATGATACCCATTTCGGTAGCCAGAGTAGGCTGATAACCTACTGCTGAAGGCATACGACCCAGAAGAGCTGAGACTTCAGATCCTGCCTGCGTAAAACGGAAGATGTTATCGATAAAGAAAAGAATATCGCGACCGCCGGTTTTTTCATCACCGTCACGGAAATATTCTGCCATGGTTAATCCTGAGAGGGCAACCCGTGCACGTGCTCCGGGAGGCTCGTTCATCTGTCCGAAAACAAGGGTGGCCTGTGATTGTTCCAGTTCTTTAAGATCGACTTTTGAAAGGTCCCAACCGCCTTTCTCCATGTCGTCGATAAATGCTTTTCCGTATTTAATAACTCCTGATTCAATCATCTCCCTGAGGAGATCGTTTCCTTCACGGGTACGTTCACCAACGCCACCAAACACAGAAAGACCGGCATATGATTTTGCGATATTATTGATGAGCTCCATGATGATCACCGTTTTTCCCACACCGGCACCTCCGAACAAACCAATCTTGCCACCTTTGGAATAAGGCTCTATCAGGTCGATAACCTTGATACCTGTGAAGAGTACTTCTTTGGTAGTGGTGAGGTCTTCGAATTTAGGCGGATCGTTGTGGATCGGATACCTTATTTTGGATTCCACTTTGCCAAGTCCATCAATTGAATCTCCAATTACATTGAAAAGACGACCTTTTACCTGGTCGCCGGTTGGCATGGAAATGGGGCCTCCGGTTGAAGCAACTTCCTCACCTCTTCTGAGTCCGTCAGTTGAGTCCATTGCAATGGTACGAACTGTGTTTTCTCCGATCGCCTGTTGTGCTTCCAGAATAAGTTTTTCGCCATTTTCGCGTGTTATTTCCAACGCATCATAAAGGTTAGGAAGATCCTCCTCATTATCAAAGACTACGTCGATTACGGGTCCGATGATCTGTGCGATACGGCCAACGGTTTTTTTGCTCATAAATCTCTTTAGTTAGAATATTTGCAACAACCTTCGCATTATTTCAAAGAGCGAAGGTTCAAATTTTTGAGATGGCAAATATAATAATTAAACATATAAAGAAAAGATCATAAAACAAAAAATGAATGTGCTGACATTAAGGTCTTTTTGGGGATTTGCCCCGGCCTTGAAAGTGCTTTTTTTAACCTATTTTTGCGAAAATTTTTGCCATGCCAGATGATCAGCCCCAACTTACCGATCTCGCCTCATTGGGTGAATTCGGTTTGATTGAACACCTCACCCGCAACATCCATATTCAACATAAATCCACAAAAAAAGGCATCGGAGATGATGCTGCAGTCATTCAGCCCAAAACTGGAAAGCAGCTTCTCATTTCTAAGGATTTACTCATCGAAGGTGTCCATTTTGATTTGATGTACATGCCACTGAAGCATCTTGGCTATAAAGCGGCAGTGGTAAACTTTTCAGATATCGTTGCAATGAATGGGGTTGCCAAACAGATCATTGTGGGAATCGGTGTTTCCAGTAAATTTTCCATCGAAGCGCTTGATGAAATCTATTCAGGTATTAAAAAAGCCTGCGAGGTCTATCAGGTGGATTTTGTGGGTGGTGATACTTCCTCCAGCTTATCCGGATTGCTCATATCTGTAACGGTAGTGGGTGAAGCGGATAAGGATAAAGTTACTTACAGAAGCGGGGGCAAACCCAATGACCTCTTATGTGTTTCAGGTGATCTGGGAGGCGCCTATATGGGTTTACTGGTCCTTGAAAGGGAAAAGAAAGCATTCCAGGCTAATCCTGATATGCAGCCCGAATTAACAGGGAATGATTACATCCTTGAAAGACAATTGAAGCCGGAAGCAAGGGAGGATATCGTCAGGATGCTGGAAGAAAAATCCATTATCCCCAGTTCAATGATTGATATTTCTGACGGACTGGCATCCGAAGCCATACATCTGTGCAAATCATCAAATACAGGTTGTGTGATCTTTGAAGACAAGATCCCCATTGACCAGGGTACTTACGATTCGGCTAAAGAGTTTGGGCTTGTCCCCTCAATTACTGCGCTGAACGGGGGAGAAGATTATGAATTGCTGTTTACCATTGACCAGGGTGATTACAAAAAAATAGAAAATGATCCGGATATAACAGTTATTGGTTACATGACTGAACCTTCCGATGGCATGCGGCTGGTCACCCCTGATGAACGTTCTATCGAATTGCAGGCCCAGGGATGGGATGCGATGAGGAAACGGGAGTTGGGTGTTTGATGGTTAATAGTGATTAGTGATTGGTCATTGGTCATTAGGCATTAGTCATCCATACGGACTCCCTTTGGTCGCTGGGTAGTGGTTATGGATGTGGATAGAAAACGGAACAGTTAAAATACAAAATGGACTGGATAGAAATCATCATACTTGTTGTGGCGGGGGTGCTTGTTGGGTTCATCAACACACTTGCGGGAGGAGGTAGTATCGTATCCTTATCCGTGTTGATGATGCTGGGTTTACCGGCTCCTATTGCCAACGCCACCAATCGCATTGGAATTCTTTTCCAGACATTGACCGCAACAACAAGTTTTCGTCAGCAAAAAGTATTGGATTTGAAGAAAGCAGGGAAGCTCGCTTTTCCGGCCATTCTTGGCAGCCTTGCAGGCGCATGGATTGCTGTTGACATCAATGAAGAGATCCTTGAAAAAGCCATAGGTGTGATCATGTTGTTCATGTTGGTTTTCATCTTTTACAAACCCCAGAAGTACATTTACGGAAGGAAGGATGTTCAGGAAAAACCGCTGACATGGATTCATTTCGTGATTTTCTTTTTTATTGGAATTTACGGCGGGTTTATCCACATGGGTGTAGGCTACTTCCTGCTGGCAGCTATAGTTGTTGGCGCCGGTTTCGACCTGGTGAAGGCCAATGCCATTAAAGTATTTATCGTTCTGGCCTACATACCTTTTACCATTTTTGTATTTATAGGATTTGATCAGATCAACTGGGGATATGGACTTACTCTGGCAGTAGGAAACTTTGTCGGCGCGTTTGTCGCCTCGCGACTGGCGGTGACCAAAGGAGTGGATTTTGTAAAATGGGTTATTGTAATTGTCATCCTGACCACTGCCGCGGATATGTTTGGACTTTTCGATTTCAAGGAAATGATTTCTACATTACTAACAATAAAAAATCCATGATTAAACATTTATACGTCATTATAATTCTTACAGGATTAATTGGGTTTTCTTCCTGTCAGCAAAACAATCAAACTGAGGAAAAGAAAAGGGGATGGGCGCTGGTCATCCATGGGGGAGCCGGTACCATCCTGAAAAAAAATATGACTCCTGAAAAGGAAAAGAAATACCTGGAAAAACTCAAAGAGGCTCTGGAAGCAGGAGCTGAAGTGCTTAAGAACAATGGAAATAGCCTTGATGCAGTCACAGCATCAATAATGGTTATGGAAGATTCTCCCTTGTTTAATGCCGGAAAAGGATCGGTATTTACTGCTGAAGGTGTAAATGAAATGGATGCTTCCATTATGGATGGCAGGGAATCTAATGCAGGGGCAGTTGCCGGAATCAGGAGAGTTAAGAACCCAATTCTTGCTGCAAGAGCTGTTATGGAAAACACTGACCATGTTCTCCTGGTTGGAGAGGGGGCAGAAATTCTCGCTGAAGATGCCGGCCTGGAGATGGCTGACTCGTCTTACTTTTTTACAACAAGCCGATACAATAGTTTTTTGAAAGCCA
This sequence comes from Chlorobiota bacterium, assembly GCA_030618545.1. Taxonomy (GTDB): domain Bacteria; phylum Bacteroidota; class Bacteroidia; order Bacteroidales; family F082; genus JAADID01. The sequence continues at coordinate 741 of JAUXDH010000019.1, read as the reverse complement.
AAGAGAAAGCCGAAAAACATGGAACCGTTGGTGCAGTTGCCCTTGACCTGAACGGAAACCTGGCAGCCGGCACTTCCACCGGTGGAATGACATACAAAATGAAGGGCAGGGTAGGCGATTCACCGGTGATCGGCGCCGGAACCTATGCTGATAACAATAGCTGTGCGGTCTCAGCAACCGGTCATGGTGAGTACTTTATCAGGAATGTGGTGGCTTATGATATTTCGGCCTTAATGAAGTATCAGCATTTATCTCTTCAAAAGGCTGCCGATAAAGTGATCATGAACAAGCTAAAAGCCATTGGAGGTGACGGAGGAATCATTGCTGTGGATAAAAACGGAAACATTGCCATGCCTTTCAACACGGCTGGAATGTACAGAGGGTTTATCACTTCGGATGGTAGGACAGAAATACTGATTTATAGCAATTAAAGAGGCATTTGTCATGGTAAGTATATGGTTTGTGGCGGTTTTTGAAACACAAATTTTTCAACCCACACTAAAGGTTATTAGCAGTTAATTGCCTGATATATAGTTCTTCATCCGCCATAAACTATATACAATGTTGGACGTTCGGTTTTTATTCGGCAATTTCCTTCTTAACTTTCCTTTTCTTGTTAGTGCTCGTTCTTGGGGTTTTGGCTTTCATTTTTTTTATGAGTTCACTGATTTCTTTTCGTTCCTGCTCAGTTAAGGGAGGGCTCTGAATTAAGAAATCAACTCCTTCCGGTTCTTTAATATG
>JAUXDH010000184.1 GCA_030618545.1 Chlorobiota bacterium | reverse complement strand
ATCTGGACATTCACACCCTCAATTGTTTCTCCGCTTTTGGAAATAAAATAAGTGCCGGATCCTTCATACAACCCTATCCATGTTTCAAAAGGACAGTCCAGGCAATATGTAAAGTCACTGTTGACATCCTTATTGCAGTTGGAAAAAAGCAACAATGAAAAGATTACGGATATCGATAAAATTATCCTCATATAAGTTATTGACGCATTCCGCAAGTAATAAGTTGCGAACGCTTGTGGATTTAACACATCTTTGATAATTCTTCGTACCTGAAACAATCGACCATGTGGTCGTTAACAATCCCGGCCGCCTGCATAAATGCATAGCAAATGGTTGACCCTGCAAACTTAAATCCACGCTTTTTCAAATCCTTGCTCATGGCATCTGATTCCTCTGTGCCGGCAGGAATATCATTCAAGCTTTTCCATTTGTTGACCAGTGGTTTTCCCCCGGTAAACTGCCAGATATATTTATCAAAAGTGCCGAATTCTTTTTGAACCTCCAGAAATGCCCCGGCATTGGTAACGGCGGCTCTTACTTTAAGTTTGTTTCGAATAATTCCGGCATCCTGCAGCAGGTTCTCGATTTTAGCTTCACTGTATTCAGCAATCACCTGCGGTTCAAAATTATCAAAAGCCTTTCTGAAATTTTCTCTTTTGTTGAGTATCGTTGTCCAGCTTAAGCCTGCCTGGAAAGCATCCAAAACCATAAATTCAAAAAGTTTGCGGTCATCGTGCACCGGCACACCCCATTCTTCATCATGGTATTTAATCATCAATGGGTTGTTGCTGGGCCAGGAGCAGGTTTTCTGATTATCTATCATTTTTATTCTTTTTTCAGTCTGTCATTGGTTATTGGACATTAGTCACCGGTCATTAGTGTGTCATTAGTCATCCATACGGGCAGGCTGCCGACTGAAGACTGTGGACTGAGGACTGAGGTCTGTGGACTGCCGACTCCTCAGCCTCAGCCTTTTTCTACGAATGTCCTCCTGAGACTATCCTGAGTATTTTAATATTCAGCACTAACCAGCGCCAGGCCTGCCAGGGCCAGAACCTGCGCCAAAACAAAGTGGTTTTTGTCGGCATAGGCGGGTAGGATTCATCGGAATAAGCTATGGTCGTTTTTACTTAGGGTTTGATAAATACTTTGCAACTAAGATTTATTATTCTCAACAAATTTATTCCTTTTTTGTATCACATGAAGGATCATAAACAAAGAAGTCAGAATAACTATCAAATGCAAAAATGCCTCCTCCCCCCGTAACATATATCATATTATCAAGTTCACAAGCAGCTGCGGCAATTCTCCCCTTTGGCATGGGAGATTTAGTGACCCAGGTATCGGTGACAGGGTCATACATCTCGACAATATCATAGGTTTTTAGAGCTTCGTATGTATCTCCTCCACCAACTGCATAAATCTTGTTGTTTACAGTGACAGCTTTTAAACCCCATCGAGCTGTTGGCATGGATGCTTTTAGTTTCCATACATTCGTTGCCGGATCAAATTCTTCTACAATATCCATTGCTGGAATACTTTCTCCGGAAGGCGGATAATAATCTGCCTTGACTCCTCCCATGACATAGATCTTTCCATTTGCCATACAGGCAGAATAACCCCATCTGGGAGTAATGCCGGTTTCAGACTGCCTGGTAATTGTTGACCAGGTATCAGTCTGTGGATCAAATATTTCAATAGTTTTATAGTATTCAACTATTGGCCAATCCCTGCCTCCACCAATTACATAAATTTTATCATCCAATTCAATAGCAACATGGCCCCATCGTTTAGTCGGCATGGGTGATTTACTACTCCAACTGTTTGTTGCCGGATCGTATTCTTCCACAACATTAAAAGTTTTGTCATCAGCCCAACCCCCAATGGCATATATTTTACCATTAACAGCACAACCTCTGACGAATTCTCTTTCTGTTGGCATATTTGCCTTTGTGCTCCAGGAGTTACTGGATAAATCATACTTTTCTATGGAGTTAGTAGGTGAACCTTTTACCGCACCTCCCGTAACATAGATCATATTGTCCACAACTGTAACCATATGAGTATTCCTGCTATTTTTCATATTCTCCAACTTTGTCCAACATGGATATAAGTCGGTAGTATCCTGAGGGGGATCATTACCATTACCATTACCATCATTTTCTTGTTTTGAGCAGTCAGCGAACGAAAGCATCAAAATAAGAATAGCAGCGACTGAAACTACATTTGTCATTTTTTTCATTTTACTTTTCCTTTCTTTTAGTTTGAGAAACATAACTATTAAATTAATTTATTTGTCATAATTACTAACTTCTGTATATCAGTAACTTTTTCCACCTTTCCCTACTCTGGTAACAACCACCAGAAGGGAAAACCTTTGGCTTTGTGCAAAAACATATAATGTATAAACCATTTCAGCCAGTGGCCGGCCAGCCCGGCTTCTCCCATGGTATCTGAAAGGCTGCGGCCGTATTCGGGATATTTGTCCCAATCCTGGACAATTGGATTTACGGTCATCGTGTCAACAGACCATTCTTCGAAAGGTTTCCTGGTGTAATCGGCATTGATTAAAAAATCACAATCCACTTTTTCCACTTCGCCCACCCTTTCCTGACCGGTGTATTTAATTGTTACGAAACCTTTGTCGGTTTCACTGTCTCCTTCGGGGTGGAAAGAAACAGCTTTGGCCTGTTTGTAAACAATCCCAACTTTTTTATACCGTTTGTCCAGTTTAAACCTTACTTCGTCAATGGTCATCCGGCCCACGCCGACCCAAATATTGGAAGGTATCCAGTGGTAATAAGCATTGGGCGTCACCACCACTATTTCATGCTTTTTGCCCAGCTTCCTTTCAACAGTGCGGATGCGGGATGACCGGAAATTCCAGCGCCCAGCACAAGAACTTTTGCCATAGGTTTGTTGGGTTATGTTGTTTATCACAAAGGTAACAAATTCACAATTTTCCAGGTCATTGAATTTAAAGATGCATTTTCTTAACTTTGAATGGTAATTAAGCGCCTATGAACATCAAAAACCACATCCCCAATTTCATCACGTTGATGAACCTTCTTGCAGGTATACTCTCCATTTACCTTGGCATGAAAGGAGACATACAGCTTTCGGCAGCCCTGATTTTTTTAGCAGCCATTCTTGACTTTTTCGATGGACTGCTGGCAAGGGTGCTTGATGCTAAATCAGAAATCGGAGGACAACTGGATTCACTTGCCGATGTTGTCTCCTTTGGTGTGGCACCTGCTTTCGTATTGTTTCACACCATCGAAATGACGCTGGAAATGAGAGGAGAATTCTCACAAACTTATCTGCCATTCATTGCCTTCATGGTACCACTTTTTTCAGCTTTACGACTGGCGAAGTTCAACATCGATGAAGAACAGAGCACCTCGTTCAAAGGTTTGCCCACTCCCGCAACCGGTATCCTGCTGGCTTCTTTTCCAATCATGATTATTGTTTGTCTGGCAGAGAACAAAGGACTGTATTACGACATTGTCACCAACCCCTGGTTTCTGGCTGCAACGGCAGTTGCCTGTTCTTTATTGATGGTTTCAAGTTTACCGATGTTTGCTTTAAAATTCAGCTCAACAAACTGGGGAGAAAACCAGACCCGTTACATCTTTTTAATCATTTCAGTATTCCTGATCATACTGCTCAAACTGGCAGCTATTCCGTTGATCATATTGATGTACCTGCTTTTATCCGTAGTCAGCCTTTTCTCAAAAAGCACACTTCAATCCAACCAAAAGGAAGGAATGAAAGAGTGATAATTTTTTCTTTCGAAATATTAAAAATAACTTCTCTTTATACATTTACCCAAAACACTCATCAATGAAAAAAACCTTTTCCCTGCTTGTAATAATAGGATTGATTTTATCAGCCCAGGCCCAACACATCAACGGCAACTACCCCGGCAGAACAATTAGCTTTCCGGATATTCCGGGATATGTTACTTTGAAAACTGACCTGCACATGCATACGGTTTTATCGGATGGGGAGGTTTGGCCATCAATACGGGTTCAGGAAGCAGTCAGGGATGGGCTGGATGCCATTTCCATCACAGACCACATCGAATACCAGCCCCATCAAAATGACATTCCTCATCCTGACAGAAACCGTTCTTACAAAATAGCGAGTTATTCTGCAAAGGACGAACCTTTGCTAATCATCAATGGTGCAGAAGTTACAAGGAATATGCCTCCCGGACATGCCAATGCCATCTTTCTGGAAGATGTGAATAAGTTAAATGTTGAGGATTCTGTGAAGGCTTTTAAGGAAGCCAAAAAGCAGGGCGCTTTTGTTTTCTGGAACCACCCAAACTGGGAGGCACAATACAAAGACGGTGTAGCAAAGCTGGACGATCTGCACAAGAAACTGATCAGGAAAGACATGATCCATGGGATTGAGGTAGTGAATGATGTGACCTATTCCGATGAAGCCCTGCAGATTGCCTTAGACTATGACCTGACCATCATGGGTACGTCAGATATCCATGGGTTAATTGATTGGCAATACGATGTCCCTTCCGGCGGTCACCGTCCCATTACCCTTGTTTTTGCTAAGGAAAAATCAAAAGAAAGCCTGAGAGAAGCGTTGTTTGAAAAAAGGACAGTTGTATTTTACAACAACATGCTGATTGGAAGAGAGGATTACCTGCTTCCCCTGATTGATCGATGCCTGAATCCACAGGAAGCAAAATACCTTACTACCTGGGCCGGAGAAACATCTGTTGTAAGGATACTCATTCAGAACAAAAGCGACGCGTCCTTTATTTTAAAAAGCAAAAGCGAGTTTAAGTTTCATGATGTCGGTGAAATCGTTGTGCTCGATCCGAATTCGATAACGGAACTCAAAGTAAAAACAATTGACGTGCTGGAAGAATTTCAATTGAAGTTTGAAGTGTTAACTGCTGTCACGGCCCCGAATACCCATCCGGAAATTGAACTCACATTTGAGGTAACAAAGGAATAATCAATTATTATTTGAAAATAGCAGGTAGTTGCTGGATGCTAATCAATCTTTCTCTTGGTAAACCGATGAAGAGAAACCATTTTCAACCTGCTGTCAATAGCAACTCCCGGATAGCCTTCTGCCAGTACATAGTCTTTGAACGAGTTTAAAAACCCGTTTCATTTATTCATGTTATTGAAATCTTTTCGTTTCAATTCGAAATGCTGCCCGAGATACACTTTTCGCACATGCTCATCTTCAGCAAGATCATGAGCCGAACCTGCCTTAAGGATAGCTCCTTCAAACATCAGGTAGGCACGGTCAACGATGCTCAGGGTTTCATGTACATTATGATCGGTGATCAGAATGCCTATATTTTTGTTTTTTAACCTGGACACGATCTT
>JAUXDH010000110.1 GCA_030618545.1 Chlorobiota bacterium | reverse complement strand
CGAATAACGGGGTGATCCAGTCAGCAGGAGAGATGTATGCCACCTCCACTTATGAATGGTCTTTCAAAACAGACAAACCCAATGAAGGACGTGGGAGGTGGGGTGATGAAGCCTACCTGACCCAGACCGGTAATGGGGCTTTGACGATGGATAAGTTCCCAAACAATGGAACCTATGCGATTAACAGTACACTGCTTACAATAAATATGTCGAACTATTCAGGCTCTGCTGAGCTGGAATTATCTTTTTGGTGGGCAGATCATAATGACGAAGATCAGGCCAATGATAAAGTATGGGTAAGAGGTTCTGATGTTGATGAATGGATTGAAATATATGACCTGGACCCTGCTCAGCAGCAGGATGGAACCTACCATCAGGTATCAGGTCTGGATATTGACCAGGCTATTAACTCAGCTATTCCACAACAATCTTTTAGCTCTACCTTTCAGGTCAGGTTTGGACAGCATGACAACAGTTTTACCCCAGGCGATGGTCTGTCGTTTGACAACATCCTGATTGAGGATGTTCAACAACAGGAAACCTGTACAGATCCTTCAGGGCAATTGGCTGATAATATTACTGAAACATCCGCTGATCTTAGTTGGACAGAAAATGGTAATGCGGATTCCTGGGAGATCATGTTGGGATTATCCGGATTTGATACCGCTGGTTTCACATTCACACCCGTACAATCAAATCCTTATTCCTGGACAGGATTATCAGCTTCCACAAATTACGATTGGTATGTAAGGGCTGTCTGCGATGGAGGCACTAAGAGTAATTGGGTTGGCCCGGATGTATTTGCAACCGATTCCCCACCTCCGCCACCCTCAGGTATTCTGCCATTTACTGAGGACTGGGAAACCAATTCAGGTACCAGGCAAACAAATGGTGATATATACACTGAAACTGATTATAGTTGGTATTTCTCAACGGATCAGCAGAGCGAAGGCCGAGCAAGATGGGGTTCAAGTGCTCATATGGCCAGAAGTGGTAGTGGTGCAATAACGCTTGACAGAACTCCAATGGGAGCCGTAACCAATAACCATGCAGTCCTTCAAATTGACCTTTCACCTTATGTTGCTTCACCAGACCTGTTTCTGTCATTCTGGTGGGTTGACCACAAGGATGAAGAGCATGAAGGTGATAAAGTTTGGATAAGAGGAAATGATACAGAGCAATGGGTTGAAATCTATGATTTGAACCCAAAACAGAGCAAAAATAACACCTTTCAACTTGTTTCCGGACTCGATATTGATGCCACTTTAGACGGAGCATCCCAGGTTGTCAGTTCAACAACACAGATTTCATTAGGACAGGCTGACAATTTTCCAACAAGTTGGGACGGGATCACATTCGATGACATCACAATTGAAGAAGATGCCGGTTACCAACCATCAGTTTTCCCGGAAATGACATCACACAAAGAGTCAGGGATTGAGGAGGAAACTATGCTCATCTATACAAATGAAAGAGAGATAATTATAAAGAGCTTTGGGGAGTTTGTATTTCAACCCAAAGAAGTTGAGGTGTACGATATGTACGGAAGACTGCTTACAAAAACATCTTTACAAGCCTCATACCTGTCAAGGATAAATGTGAAAAAACAAAGTGGTTACCTGATCATCAAAGTTAATAGCGCTGAAACAATTACTGTTTCGAAGGTGTTTGTTAATTAGGCCCAGGACCACATCCTCCGCCTGTCATTTTTATTTTTGCAGGTACCTATGCTGATACCACCGTATTAAATTGATTACTTTTGTGATACTGGAAATGCTGTACTTTTTATGTACACAAGATACTTTTATATAGCTGCCGTCTTTACATTCTTCATGTTTTATTCCTGCAATAACCGGGATTCCGGGAAGGCAGAAATACAACCCGAAGATGGATATATTCATGATGTTCAGGAACCTGCCTGGTCCACAATAACCAGGATGGAAAAGGAAGCTCTCAACAACATTGAGAATAAAACCGATGTCAGGGTTTACCAGAACACGACTGTTTATGCTGACATGAAAATCGGAGACTTCTTGGATGTTGAAATTAATGAAATAGCATCATTAAATAGAAATGTGCTGGGAAATGACATTGACACTAAACTGACTCCCCGCAAAGGAATTATTTATGCCTATTCCAAGACCGGTTGGCAGTTGAGCGTAGTATTTGACAACGACATTTTTGATAATCGCGACTACTATTTTACAAATGGATTACGTGTTGAACTCGTTGCTCCTTTTGTAAATCATTCTCCCTTAAAAAAGATACTGCCCGGGCTTAAAGATGCAGAGATAGATCACAATGGTTTTTCCATCGCGCAAAATATTTACACGCCTACAAATCCTGATACATCTATTATCCTGGCTGATGATCATCCCTTCTCCGCTTACCTGACAGCCGGCCAATTTCGTGATAATTATAGCCTGAAAAGAAAACTGCATATGAGATCAGAATTCCGGATCGGTGTAATTGGCCCATCTTCTTTCGGGCAACAGGTGCAAACTTCCATACACGAGATAAAACCGGTGGGCTGGCAGAACCAGGTTACAAATGACTTCGTAATTGATTATTCATTTCGGATTGAAAAAGGGCTTATCAGCAATTCACACATTGAGATTAACGCAATGGGGCAGGCCAATATTGGTACCCTCTACAATAAAGTTGGAGGCGGTCTCAATTTGAGAGTTGGTAATTTTATGCCGGTTTTTAAAGGCCCCTTTTCTGTCTTTGAGAATAAGAATCCCAGAGGGAGGGTACAGTACTGGATTTTTGTTAAATCCCAGGCAGACTTTATAGGCTATGACGCAACATTGCAGGGTGGCATTTTTTCAAAGGATAATATTTATGTTGTAAGTCAAAGCAACCTGAGCCGATTTGTTTTTCAATCGAGCGCTGGCTTTGCTTTTTACTACAACAGTATTGGACTCGAATACGAACACTTCTACGAAACTCCCAGGTTCAGAAATGCCTATCATTTCGGCTGGGGAAGATTGAAAGCAGTGCTTGCATTTTAATTGTTGATAAACTAAACTTATAGGTTAATATGATGAATTCTAACGGAAAAGGGCAAAAACTACAAACAGATGCTTTTGAAGGAAAAGAGATTGAGTTCCCGGTAACTTTTCAATTGAAAGCGGTAATGACAGGAACAGAAAATGATGAGGGCAACAAAAATAAACTGGAAAAGGTCTTTAATGATCATAAAGTAAAGTACCGTTACCACGATAAAAAAGTGAGCAGCAAAGGAGCTTATACAAGCTATACTTACCAGATAACACTTATTGACAGGCCGCAGATGGATAATATGTATTCCGGATTGAAAAAAATAAAGGAGATAAAGTTTGCAATATGATTATTAAATTACTGGCGGTTGCTGCAGGTGGTAGTGTGGGAGCAGCGCTACGGTATATTGTATATATTTTTTTTGAACGGCAGCATACTTCTGTTTTCCCATGGGCTACATTGATGGTAAACCTTCTTGGAGCCTTTCTGATAGGCTTCTTATGGGGATATTTCGACAGGTATTTCGTAACATCAGGTATTCGTTTGCTGATCTTTGTCGGCTTGTTGGGAAGTTTCACCACTTTTTCCACATACGCCTTTGATGTATTAAGTCTTTTCAGGGATGGAGAATTCACGATGGTTGTGGTTTATCTTTTAGGTTCGAATATTATCGGTATCGGACTGGCCTTTTTGGGTTTTTATTTGACAAGGGTTTTTTAGTTTTGGCAAATGCACAACATCGAACCATATTACAATTGGAGGTCACTTTACATTGCTTCAGAAGATAACCGTTCACCTTTTTATAACAGGCGCAACAGCGAGTTTGAATTCACCAATGCTATCTACGACCATTATATTCACCCGCAATGGGATGAATTTGGTTCCAAAACTTTATACGCCAAATTGCTTTACACAGATTATGAAAAGCAATATTGCATCATAGAATTGTTTGGCGAATGGAATGACACTCTTTACAATGACATCATGTTTTTTTATCGGAATGTAATTGAGGTTCTTGTTGAACAAGACATTAAATACTTCCTGTTGATTGGCGAGAACGTCCTGGAATTTCATTCCGATACCAATGATTACTTCGAAGAGTGGTTTGACAACATTGGGGATGGCTGGATAGTAGGGTTGAATTTCAGGGACCATGTACTCAAAGAATTCATGGATACCAATATCGATTACTATATTGCCTTCGGCGGACGATTTGAAGAAATGGTTTGGAGGAAATACCTTCCTGACCAGCTTTTTGAAATAGTAAATAACCTAATTACAAAACGTCTTGAACCTTAACAAGGATAATAAAGCGGTGATCCTTCATGTGTATGGCAGGGTGCAGGGTGTTGGTTTTCGGTTTTATACCCAGCGCAAAGCCAATGAGTTGAATATAAAAGGTTACGTGCAAAACAGTCCTGACGGAAGTGTGTACATAGAAGCCGAAGGAGAAGAACATTTTATTGATCAGTTTATTCTTTGGTGCGAAGGCGGGCCATCGTGGGCGAGGGTTTCAAATGTTGCCAGGCAGTTTATACCGCCGAGGGATTATACAGACTTTAAGATCAGATAAGAAAGTGAAATTCTGAAGTTTCAATAAAATTCATTGTACGATACCAGCATCAATCTCACGATAGCCATTTAATGGCCCTGACAATTTCCCTTTTGCCGGGCGGGCCAGGCAGTTTTTCCACATCAAATCCTGATGCTTTCAATGCCCTTTTAACAATACCTTTTGAGGAATAGGTAGTCAATATACCGCCCGGTTTTACAGCATCAGCAATCTTTGAAAAAATATCTTCAGTCCACATTTCAGGCTGTGCGTCAGGGGAGAATGCATCGAAAAAAACAACATCAAAGTGATGCTGTTGAAGCTTACAATCCTGAAGGGGCGCGAATAATTTTCTAAGGAAGAATTGTGGGATGATTTCCAAATTATCAGTTGATTCGGTATGGAGATTTAGAAAAACTTGCCAGTCAATATCTAAAATATCAGGAAAGTTCAGGTGATGAGCCATCTTCAATGAAATGGGATAGGGTTCTATTGAGGTGTACTCAATCTTTATTCTTTTCTCTTTTGACCATTTCAGCGCCAGCAGGGCATTCAACCCGGTGCCAAAACCAACTTCAAGAATATTTATTTGGTTCAGGTTTTTTTTCAGATTGCCCAGTCCTGATTCGATAAAGACATGCCTGGACTCCTGTATGGCTCCGAAAGTTGAATGGTAATGTTCATCGATATCGGGATGAAACAGGGTGTAAGAGCCATCTTCCGTCAGAAAAGGTTTTACATCAGCCATAGTTATATCAATGCCCTGTTCTTTTTAAAACTGGCTTTCATTTCTTTTACCCTCGACCTCATCTTTTCGATGATAATGGTGAATTCGGGCTCATCTTTTAAGTTGTCAAATGTAGGGTCCAGGAGAGCCAGCCGGTAATTGTTCCATCCATCGTAATAGGCCTGGTTGAGCCATAACAGAGATTCTTCAACATTCCCTTTAATCGCGTGGATTCGCCCAAGTTCAACTTTGCATTTGTAAAATTCATTGCCTGATTCAATGGCTTCATTCAGACTCTGGTCGATTTGTTCGAAGACCACATTGGCGACGGCAGGTTTTTCGGTTTGAAGGTAAACATAACCCAGATAGCTGGGCGAAAGGCCGATAGGATCCATTAGTGAATGGGTGCCAAGATCAAGATCATATACACTTTCAAGGTAGGCTTCCGCATTGTCATGTTTTCCGCGCATCATTTCAATCTGACCCATTTTGGCCAGCAGACCGGGATCGTCGGGTGTATGCTCCAATCCTTTGGATGCAACTTCATAAGCTTTTGACATTTCCCCCCGCATCAGGTGCAGCCAGGCGAGGGTGTAGTAGGACTCTGTAAATTCCGGTTGCATTTTGATGGCCTCGTTAATAAACCGAAACGCCTTTTTATCCTGCCCCAATTTTGCATACGCTTCGCCCAACTGTAAATAAGTAATAGGAAATAAAGGGACAAGGGCAAGGGTTTTTTCGAGGAGGGGTATCTGCTTATCAATTCTCCCTTTTCGTCCGTATTCCACACCCAGGTTACTGATAGCAGGAAAAAAACTGGGGTTGTGTTCAATAGCCAGCAAATCCGACTCAATGGCGAGGGTGCTCCAACCTTTGTAAGAATAGCCCAATGCCCGGGCTTTGTAACCCTCTGCTAATTCCGGATCCAGTTCGATGGCTTTATTGGCCATGGCAATGGTGGTATCAAGCCAGTTATCAGGCCATGAATACCTGAGCACCCGTTGGGCATAAGCATCTCCGAGTCCTGCAAAAGCCATGGCATAATTGGGATCCAGTTCCAGTGCATCTTTAAAAAGATCGACGGCAACCTCATTGTCATTTTCGCGATATCGGTAGTAATAATCCCTGCCTTTCAAATAAAGGTTGTAGGCATCGAGGTTGGCAGTAGGTTGCCTTTCTATTCGCTTCCGTTCTGATGCAGAGAGTTCTACCTTCAGGTTTTTAGCGATGTTTTGGGCCACATCGCTCTGCACCTGGAATACCTGTATCATCTCCCTGTCATATGTTTCAGCCCACATGTTCTCTTCGTTGGCAACATTGATCAATTTGGCGGTAATCCTGACTTCATTTCCAATACGGCGCACAGTTCCTTCAAGAATGATGTTCACGTTGAGGATTCCCGCAATTTCCGATAAAGTATGTTCTGTGTTTTTATAATGCATAACTGAAAATCGAGAAATCACCTGGAGATCCTCGATCTTGGATAATTGTGTAATGATATCATCGGTAATGCCATCGCTGAAATAATCATCCTCTTTATCCATACTCATGTTTTGGAATGGCAGGACTGCAATGGTATTTTCCCTGTGCTCAATCACCAGTTGTTGTTCCTGGGCAGAGGTGTTGTATGCAAAAAAAGAGACTATAATTGCGAAGACCAGCAATACGGAATGAATGGAAAGTTCTGTTTTCGTCACTTTTTGAGTACCACTCTTGCCATGATACCATGCAATGACCAGCGAGCCGGGAATGCCAGCCACAATGAAGATCATAACAAGGTCGAAAAAGAAAGGCGAAATCCCATAGCGATCAATGAACAGGCTGATTACCTGTACAGCTACCCAGGCGCCACCCAGGTAAATGATCAGGGTCCTGAACATTTTGCGCTCTTTTAGCTCAAGAAATGGCTTCTTTGCGAATGAATTCATTAATTACCTAACTCAGGATTCCTGGATATATAAACAGGCAGGAATCAAAGATAACCAGTTTTTTTAATTGAAGTAAAGGTGGGCTAATAATTATACCTTAACCTTATGCCTTTTATAGGAAAATCTGATGAAACTGTTTTCTGAAGGTCCATAGAAGGGTAGGAGTATACGCGAAACTCATCGGCTAATGCCACATACAAATTCTTATTTACCCTGTCGTATGTGATGTCTGCAATTGAATCAGTCAGGGAAGTCAGTGTGGTAAGATCCACCTCGGCTGCTTTAAAACGATGGATTTCATTACCGGTGCAAATGATATATTCATTTTTACTGACCTGGCGGGTATGGGTAATTACCCCTTTGTTTAACTCCACCAACTGAAAGGTTGTATTTGTGGGTATGTGGTACCTGGCGAACAAGCCATTTACCGGTGTAGCTCCGAACAGGTAGAAAGAATCCTCGTCAGATAGTGGGTAAAAATCTACGACTGAATAATAAATCCAGTTTCTCTGGATAAAATAACCTGTGATATGGTAGAAACTTTGTAAAGCATTGACATTGTTTTTTCTTGAATAAAAATCTCCGATGATGTAGTTTAGGGAAACGCCTACTTTTCGGGGAACCGAATCCTGGGCTATATCTGTGGATATTTTTTTTATTCCCGTCAGATGATTTAGACCATCTATCGTTCCATTTGCTGAACCTGCAAAAAGGGTATTCTCATACATATGCAGATCGGTGATTTCAGCATAAGGTAATTCAGGAAAGTGCTGCCATTTGAACCAGGGTTGATCCTCCTCATCAAACTGGTAGGCAATTACACTGGACGGCTTGCTTGTCGCAACATAAAAAAGGTTGTCGCGGGAAAATTCTTCAGCATCGAGATACTCACCGCTTATTTCATCAATCAGTTGTTTGTTGAGTGTTAGATTGTAATATTCGATGCGTGTTTTATTAATTGAAGGCCGTGTCATCAGATATATGCCAATGACTTGCTGCGGGGTTGTATTCAGTAGCTTAATGTTCTGGTAATAATGATTTGTTTCAACGCCATCATTCACCGAAACATGTAGATAAAAAGGCTCATTCTTATCTGGAGAGATTAATCCAAGTGGCATGTTGTGATCGATTTCCGCGGTCTTGTCCTCCGGATAAAAGAATTTGGGCTCAAAAAGTGGCTGGATGTTTTCATCATCCACACTAATTTTAATACTTGTCAATACCCGTGTGGATGAAACCCTGACCTGAACATGCATGACACCAGGTAAACCAATAGTCTCGTGAAGTTCAGGTGATATAATATTGACCACAGGCGCTGAATATGGCTCCTCCTTTTTACATGAGCCGGTAAACAGAGTCAAAATGATCAATATCACGGAATAAAAATATCTCAAAATATGTAATTGCAATGTGAACAAATCTATGATTTTTTCGTACTTTTCTGATAAAATTTGACGTTTATGCTCAAAGATTTGATTATTAATGACGTACTATTTTTAGACATAGAAACAGTACCTGCCGTTGCAAGTTTTGACGACCTTTCTGATAGATACAAAAAACTATGGGAGAGGAAAGCCCTTCAATTGTCAAGAAATGATCCTGACCTTACTGCAGACCAGCTTTATGAGAGGGCAGGAATTTATTCGGAATTCGGTAAAATTATTTGTGTTTCCTGCGGATTTTTTAAGGCGGAGAAATTCAGGGGTAAATCTTTTTATGGTGATGATGAAAAAGTTATACTGACAGAATTTGCTTCGATGCTGAACGAATATTATCGATCCAGGAACAAATTGCTTTGTGCCCACAACGGGAAGGAATTTGACTTTCCCTATCTGGCACGACGAATGCTTATCAATGGAATTGGATTGCCCGAAATACTGGACCTCGCAGGCAAAAAGCCGTGGGAGGTAAAACACATCGATACCATGGAGCTATGGAAGTTTGGCGATTATAAGCACTACACTTCTCTGGATCTTTTGACCGCCGTATTTGAAATTCCTACACCGAAAGATGATATTGACGGAAGTATGGTCGGCCACACTTATTGGGTGGAAAAAGACCTGGACAGGATAGTCGAATATTG
>JAUXDH010000045.1 GCA_030618545.1 Chlorobiota bacterium | reverse complement strand
TCTTTGTGTATATGCTGTTAAAGAACTTGTAAAGTAAATAAGATGGGGTAACCTTACCTACTTATCAAGTTCAAACTTGGTTTACTTCTTAATTTCAATGTGACGGTGCTTAAAAAAGGGATTAAAAGATTGATTAAATAAAGTTTGCAATTCTACAATTTCTTTGTGGATCTCCGTGTTTCCTTTGTGGCTCTTTGTGTAACAGATTGTTATTGAAAATAGTAGACACCCTTAACAGTATTCAAAGATTGCCAATATTCATTTTTTAACTGCTCAAAGCGCTTGTAAGAACAGAAAGAAGTATAAACCAAATTCCAGTGATGGAGTCTTTGTCTATACATAGTTGATTTTGGGTGCGGCATTGCACAAAACAGGAGTCTTCAGCGGCAGTCTTCCTGTAGATCGAAAGGAATCCGTACGACCAACGGAAGTCCGTATGGATGGATGGATGACCAATTATCCATTAACCAATTCCCCATTAACCAATTCCCCATTAACCAATTCCCCATTAACCAATTCCCCATTAACCATTAACCAATTATCCAACGACAGAAGGGAGTCCGTAGGATAAACTAAAACTTAAACGAAACCTTTATCCCGCTAAAAGAGGATGGTTGGTTTGGGACGGGTATGGCTTGTAAAGGCGTTAGGATAACCGGATCTATCCTAACTTTCAAATCGTCATCCACATCCCAGTGATATAAATGGGCATCGACTGTAGCATCAAGCATCTGCAAAATATACCAAAGACCCATCACAATAAAAGAGAGTTCCAGATTCCTGCGGTAATAATCCCTGATAGTCTGGAGGTCCTGGCTGGAATATTTCTCTGCCAGTGGATCTTCACAGGTGTAAACAACAGTAGGAACGCTAGCTTTATAAGACGATTCTTCTTTTATCATGCAACTGTATGCATCTTTATACTTCAGATACTCAGACCTGTTCGTAATAACAAAATACCCGGTTACTGCAAAACCAGCGTAAACAATGGGAAGCTTCCAGAATTTTTTATTGTAGATCTGACCTCCTCCCGGTAAGAGTGCCCAGAGAGTGGCCTTGTGGGGAGAATGCTTGCCGTAACGTGAAGAATCTGTTCTGGCCTTTTTATCTTTATCTTTTTCTTTTGCTGAAATATCCAGTGGATTCAATGTAATCATTGAAGCCAAAACCAAAACGGTTACCAGGCATTTTAACACTGAAAAAGTTTTCACTTTAAATCTATTCTTCGATCAAAGAAATGATCCTGTCGAGTTCATCGTCATTTCTGAAGCTGATAACGATGTTGCCCTGACCTTTATTGTTACGTCTTAAACTGACTTTGGTTCCAAAAACACTGCTTAATGAGGAAGAAGTTTCCTTATATTTTTCAGGAATCCCAGTTCTTTTTTCCTGTATTGGAGTTGGTTGAGGCCTGGGGTTCAAATTTCGGACGAGATCCTCAACCTGCCTGACATTCAAACCCTTTCTGAGAATCTCATCAAGTATCCTGATCTGTTCTTTTTCATCATCCACAGTGATCAGCGCACGGGCATGCCCCATAGAAATCTGATTATCACGCAGTGCAACCTGAATTTCGGGAGGTAGTTTTAGCAATCTAAGAAAATTAGCAATAGTTGATCTATTCTTTCCCAACCTGTCACTCAGCCTCTCCTGAGTTAGCTGGCATTCATCGATGAGTCGTTGGTAACTGATGGCAACTTCAATGGCATTCAAGTCTTTTCGATGAATATTTTCTATTAACGCCAGCTCAAGCATTTGCTCATCATTGGCAATGCGAATAAATGCGGGTATCCTGTTCAGGCCTGCTAACTGAGAAGCCCGAATGCGTCTTTCTCCTGATATCAACTGGAACTTATCATAACCCATCTTACGCACAGTAACCGGCTGAATTATCCCCTGAGCCTTAATGGAGTCGGCCATCTCACGCAACATCATTTCATCAAAATCAGACCTTGGCTGGAAAGGATTGGTTTCGATCTTTTCGATTTCAATTTCAGCAATAGCCCCTGCCACATAGCTCCCCGAGATATCCCTGGAAGTGATATCTGTATCCGGACTCTTCAATATGGCATCCAGACCCCGGCCGAGAGCCTTTTTCTTACCTTTCGTCATGCTACATCGATTTTCTTATCGGTATTGTTGATGCTGGTCATGTTATTCTTTTGCAGTATTTCCCTGGCCAGGTTAAGGTAGTTAATGGCGCCGGTACTGCTTACATCGTACATGATGATAGAATTGCCATAACTTGGCGCTTCACCCAGGCGGGTATTTCTGTTGACAATGGTATTGAATACCATCTGCTGGAAATGTGTTTTTACCTCATCCACAACCTGTTTGGAGAGCCTCAACCTGACATCAAACATGGTTAAAAGAATTCCTTCAATACTCAGTTCAGGATTGAGGCGTCCCTGGACAATCTTTATGGTGTTAAGCAATTTACCAAGACCTTCCAGTGCAAAGTATTCACATTGTACAGGAATGATTACAGAATCAGCAGCAGTCAGCGCGTTGACTGTAATCAATCCCAATGAAGGTGAGCAATCGATAATGATAAACTGATACTCATCTTTCACTTGATCCAATGCCCTTCTCATCATCTTTTCTCTGTTGGGCATATTGATAATCTCAATTTCAGCGCCAACCAGATCAATGTGTGCCGGAATCAGATCAAGATTAGGTGTTTCTGTTTGAAGGATTACATTATGCGGATCAACATCATCAATGATACATTCGTAAATGCTGGTTTGAATATTCTTTGGATCAAAACCAATTCCAGAGGTGGCATTGGCCTGCGGATCTGCATCAACTATCAAGGTTTTGTACTCGAGAATAGCAAGGCTGGCAGCAAGGTTGATGGCAGTGGTAGTTTTTCCCACTCCTCCTTTCTGATTGGTAATCGCGATGATTTTTCCCATATTATACTGATTGTTTAAAACAAAAATACAATATTATGATGCCTTCTACTTTGGTGTTAAAGGAAGTTATCAACACACAAAAAGACTTAAGAAACAGATAATTACACTGCTTCAAAAGCCCGGTTTTAATAAAACTCTGGGGCTATGAATAAAGAGAAATAAATGATTGCCAATACTAACTATTCAGTTGTATTGAGCTCCTCCTTTCCTAAATCCTCGAAACTTACATCTACTGATTCAGTTCCTGTTTCTGCCACAGGCACTTCTTGTTTTTTTTCTTCGACTGGTTTCTCACCGGTAAGGATAAACTTCATGGCATCATCCATTCCATTTCTGAATTTGTCAAAATCTTCCTGGTAAAGAAAAACCTTGTGCTTTTCATAATAGAACTTACCCTGCTCTGAATTAAACCGACGCTTACTTTCGGTGATGGTCAGGTAATACTGATTGGATTTTGTTGCTTTAACATCAAAAAAATAAGTACGCTTACCTGCCCTTACAGCTTTGGAGAAAATGTCCTCTCTTCTTTCCTGTGTTCCCTTGTCTTCCATCCTGCTTCCTTTTCATGATTGGGTTTACACAAACAAAAATAGAAATTAAATGAAAAAACCCATTGTGATAAGTGCATTTGTTAAAAAAACTTTACGAGTTGTTAATATTATTGACATAATATCCTGATATAATCAGTTTAAACCACCTTCATTACGCGGATCATTAAACTATTTAGATTTATTCCACGTTTTAAAAATTGGCTATTTTTGCAGGCATACAAATCACCTTAATTTCAGCAAGGCTAACTGAAAAAACGTGTTTAACCAAACCAGAAAATCAAATGGCTAAATTTGAGATCATTATGCCCAAACTGGGCGAAAGTATCATAGAGGCTACAATCACCAGATGGGTCAAAAATGTGGGAGATACAGTTGAAGAAGATGATTCAATTCTAGAAATTGCAACAGACAAGGTGGATTCTGAAATTCCCAGCCCGGTTGACGGCACCATTACTGAAACACTTTACAATGAGGGTGATGTGGTTCCCGTGGGAAAAGTCATCGCTATTGTTGAGATGGATGGCGCTGATGTTCCTGCAGAAGATAAAACTACCGACAAGGTAGAAGAAATTAATAAAGATGTTAAAGCTGCTGCAAAAGAAGCAGTTGAAGTACCTCAGAAGGCTGAACCGAAAGCCGTTGCCGCGGCTCATGATTTTTCAGATAGTAACCGTTTTTATTCCCCGCTTGTAAAAAGCATTGCTAAAACCGAAAGCATCAGTGTTGCAGAACTTGATTCCATTAAGGGCAGCGGCAAGGATGGCAGGGTAACAAAAAAGGATGTGCTTGAATTCCTTGAAACCCGCAAAGCCGGTACTCCTGCGGCTGCAACAGCGCCTTCAAAACCTGCAGCGCCGAAGATGGACCTTCCACCCATCAATACCAATGCAGGCGACCAGATTGTTGAAATGGACAGGATGAGAAGGCTCATTGCCGACCACATGGTAATGTCAAAACAGATTTCCCCGCATGTAACATCTTTTATTGATGTAGATGTGACCAATATTGTGAATTGGAGAAACAAAGTGAAAGATAGTTTCCTGAAACGCGAAGGTGAAAAAGTAACTTTCACTCCCCTTTTCCTTGACGCTGCCGCCAAAGCATTAAAAGACTTTCCGCAAATCAACGCATCTGTTGATGGATATAAAATTATTTACCGCCAGGCAGTTAATCTTGGCATGGCAACTGCACTTCCAAATGGGAACCTCATTGTTCCTGTAATAAAAAATGCCGATGAAAAGAGCCTTTTGGGGTTGGTTAAGGCGGTGAACGATCTTGCCGTAAGAGCCCGGAACAACAAGCTGGATCCTGATGATATTTCAGGAGCCACCTTTACGACCACAAACTTTGGTTCTTTCGACAGCCTCACCGGCACCCCGATTATCAACCAGCCACAGGTTGCTATTCTCGGTATCGGAGCAATCAGAAAACAGCCGGTGGTGCTTGAGACACCGCAGGGAGATGTCATTGGCATACGTCACATCATGATTCTTTCACTGGCATACGACCACAGGGTGGTTGATGGTGCACTGGGCGGATTGTATCTCAAGCGGGTTAAAGAATTGATGGAGAACTTTGATCCAAAGACAGTTATTTAGTTTCGCCAAACAATCAAACTACACATGGAATTAAACTTGAAAAGAACCCTGGCTTTTTTCGACCTTGAGGCAACAGGACTCAAAGTAGCCAAAGACAGAATTATTGAGATCAGCATTTTGAAAGTGAATCCAAACGGAACATCAGAATCTAAAACCTGGCTTGTCAACCCGGATTACCCGATTGAACCGGACGCAACTGATGTTCATGGTTATACAAACGAAGACCTCAAAGACAAGCCAACCTTTAAACAACTGGCTAAGGAAATAAGCAGGTTTCTGGATAACTGTGACCTTGCAGCTTACGATGCTTTTCGGCTTGATATTCCCTTACTGGTAGAGGAATTCCTGAGGGCTGAAGTAGAATTTGAGATTAAAAACAGAAAGGTGATCGATGTGCAGAACATTTTCATGAAAATGGAACAGAGAAATCTCTCTGCTGCCAGTAAATTCTACCTTGGCAAAACACTGGAAAACGCCCATACAGCCGAAGCGGATACACAGGCTACCTATGAAGTACTGAAAGCCATGCTCGACAGGTATGCAGAAACTGAAGTTACCGATAAAGACGGGAACACCACCCAACCAATAAAGAATGATATGAAAGCATTGGGTGAATTTTCTTCGCACCACCGTAATGCCGACCTGATGGGCCAGATTATTATTAACAAGCATGGACAGGAAGTTTTCAACTTTGGGAAACATCGTGGTAAAACTGTTGAGGAGATTTTTATTAGAGAGCCTTCTTATTACAACTGGATAATGAATGCTGACTTTCCAATGTATACCAAAAAACTGATCACTACCATTAAACTGCGCATGGGATTGGGAAGGGCATCAAGGTAATCAGCTTTAGAAAATATTCTATCAACAGCGACAATCACAGCAATGAAAATTATTTGCATCGGACGCAATTATATTGAGCATGCCAGAGAGCTTAATAATCCTGTTCCTGAAAAACCTGTTTTCTTCATGAAACCGGATACTGCCATATTGCAAAAGCACAATCCATTTTTTTACCCTGAGTTTTCGAAGGATATCCATTACGAAACCGAGCTGGTATTGAAGATATGCAGAAACGGGCGGCACATACCGGAAAAGTTTGCTCACAAGTATTATGACAAAATTGGCATAGGGATTGACTTTACCGCACGTGATTTACAGGCAGAATGTAAAAAGAAAGGCCTTCCGTGGGAGATTGCCAAAGCATTTGATCAGTCGGCGCCACTGGGTGATTTTCTTCCAAAAAACAATTTTCCGGATTTAAAAAATATCAACTTTTCATTGAAGATCAATGGTGACACAAGACAGGAGGGGAATAGCAAGGATATGATTTTCAACTTTGATCAGGTTGTCTCTTACATCTCTCAATTTATCACCCTTAAAATCGGTGACATCATTTTTACCGGCACCCCTGAAGGCGTGGGACCTGCTGCAATCAATGATCATTTTGAAGCTTTTATTGAAGGAGAGAAATTGCTGGATTTTAATGTTAAATAGGCTTAAGAAGCAAGACAAGAAGAACCAGGAACCAAGAAGCCATGTGATGACTATCTTATCATTAATTTTAACCTGAAACTTGTAACCCTCTCACCGCAACACAATATCCTCAATCACCTTCCCTCCCATTTCATCATTGATTTTTTCGATGACTATTGAGCGCGACATCATCAATTCATTACGAATAACTGAAGAATCAAGATTGATGTACAATATCCTGTTGCTGACTTTTAGACGGGTGGTATGCTTCGCGATGATCTTTCCGACAATGGTTTCCCATGCATTAACCAGTTTTGCTTCATCAATACCAGCCTCCCATTTGTATGCCTTCAGCAACTTCTCAATAACTTCTTTCAGCGTATGGTCATATTTTTCAGCCATATTTTTCTCCTTTACTCAACATGGTTTACAGTACCCTCAACAACAGAAAAAATCCTGTGATCAATGTCAACATCCTTAAAGATCCTTTCGATTCTTTGACGCTGCGTATCCGTTATAAATACCTGACCAAAGTTATCCTCACTTACCAGTTTTATAATTTGTTCAACCCTGTTATCGTCCAGCTTATCAAAAATATCATCGAATAACAAAATAGGCTTGAAGCTTTTCTTCCTTCTTGTAAATTCAAACTGTGCCAATTTGATTGCAATGACAAAGGTTTTTTGTTGACCCTGAGATCCATATTTCTTGACACGGTATCCATCTATTTTGAACAGCAAATCGTCTTTATGGATCCCAACAGTGGTGTATTTCAAAATCCTGTCTCTATCAACTGCTTCGATAAGCAAATCTGTAAAGGGCATGATGTTTAGCTGTGATTCATAAACAATTTCCACATGTTCATTTCCCCCGGTAAGAAAGCGATAGTACTCTTCAAAAAGTGGGTTAAACTCCTGTAAAAACTGCTTTCGTTTTTCAAACAAAGCATCACCCAATGATACCAATTTGTCGTCCCACACCTGCAGCGACACCTGATCAAAAGTTCTCTGTTCTACGAAATACTTCAACAAGGCGTTTCTTTGAAGCAACGATTTGTTGTAGTCGATGAGATCGGTTAAATAAAAATGATCAAACTGGGAAATGACGCCGTCAACATATTTCCTTCGTACATCACTTCCATCGTTTATTAAATCCCGATCGTAGGGCGAGATCATCACCAGCGGGAATTTGCCAATGTGATCAGCCAGACGGTCGTATTCTTTTTTATTCAATCTGAAAGATTTTTTCTGCCCCCGTTTCTGCACACAACTGACTTTGTCATCATTGCTATTCTGGTTCAGGTAGGATCCGTGGATGGCAAAAAAGTCTTTTTCATGCAGGATGTTCTGGGAATCAATTGAATTGAAATAGCTTTTACAAAACGACAAATAGTAAACTGCATCCAGGATGTTTGTTTTACCGGCAGCATTGTTTCCAACAAAACAATTGATCTTCTCGCTGAATTCAAGTTCGGCTTCTGTATAATTCTTGAACTGAGAAAGCGTCAATTGCCTGAGAAACATGGATTTGAATTGATTTGCAATGTATTGTAAGTGGGTGTAAAGATAAAAAAGATGCTTCAGCTTACCATCAACTGTTGTCATCATTCCTCAAAAGTTAAATGAATTGTTTTCAGATAATCTTTTAGTCTGTTTTAACAAAGTCAAATGCATTTGGAAATTGGGGGTTGATCACATAAGTTCCTGACTTATCTATCCATCCATATTCACCAGCCTTTTGAACCATTGCCCTTTTATTGATAAAATCTTTCGCCTTCTCAAATTGAGGATTGATTACCCAGCTTCCTTTCGCATCAATATAGCCCCATTCTTTCAGAATCTTAACTGCCGCCAATCCATCAACGAATTTTTTTGCATTTAAGAATTGCGGGTTAATAATGTATTTACCGGCTTTGTTAACAAATCCCCATTCTTTTCCCTTCTTAATTGCAGCAAGTCCTTCACTGAAATCCCTGGCATCGAGAAATTGCGGATTGATCACATAATTGCCTTTTTTATCCACAAAGCCCCAATCTTTGCCCTTTCTTACCGCAGCCAATCCTTCATTGAAATCAAGGGCCTCATCAAACTGGGGGTTTATTTCATAATTCCCGCCATTATTGATGAATCCCCATTCACCGGCCTTTCTTACTTTTGCAAGGCCAATCACAAAAGGTTCAGCAACATCAAATTGTGGATTGATCACCCAATTGCCCTTCTTATCAATATAACCCCATTGTTTGGCCATAAGCACAGCAGCGAGCCCCTCAGCAAAGTGTTCAGCTTTATCAAACTGCGGATTAATTACAAACTTTCCTGTTTTATCAATGAACCCCCAATCTCCATGATTGTTGATAGCTGCGAGTCCTTCAATAAAATCCATCGCTTTCTCAAATTGAGGATTGATGATCCATTTGCCCTCTTTGTCGACATAACCCCATTCTTTTCCTTTTCGCACGGCAGCAAGGCCATCATGGAAATCTCTGACATTGTCAAATTGAGGATTTATTACAAACCGTCCGGCCTTATCAACAAATCCCCATTCTCCATTGGTTCGAATGGCTGCAAGTCCCTCACTGATGCTATGGACATGCTCAAACTGTGGATTTACGGCCCATTTGCCGGATTCATCAATATAGCCCCATTCTTTCTCCTTGCGGGCACAGGCAATGTATTCCTGAGAGCACACTGAAATGGTGGTAAAAGCGATCAGAAAAGAAAAGACAATAAATTTCATTGTTTCAAATTAGGTTAATAACCAAGCTAAATTAAAACAATTTTTTGCAGATATAAGAACCTGATAGTAATTGGGTACAGTCTAAATAATAGGGTAAAAATGGGGAAATCTTCGTTACACGATAATATCAGAAACGAACCACTTCGTCATTGGTAAATGAATTAATATCAAAGGTCAGGCTGATGTAATTAGGTGAGCCAACCTGATGGTAGGTGGAACGGGCATAATTTAGCTTGAATTTGTAAACCCTAACACCAACACCCCAACTAAATCCAACCATTCCTGGTTTCTCGTTGATCTTCATCTCCTGACGGCGCCTGTAATTATAGCCACCTCTTAAAACAAAATTCTTTCCAATATAAACTTCACCACCTATGATGATATGCCTCATAAACTGATCTGCAATTTTAGAAAAACCTGTCTTCTGCTGCGGCTGACCGGTGATTGGATCGATACCTCCTGAAGGATTGTTGGGGTCATTATAAGTCAGATCCCATTTCTCAATATGATCATAAATCATACTGAACCTGAATGGCACATGATCCAGTCTTTTGGAAATAGCATATTGAAGATTGAAAGGAAGCGGATCCCGGACCCCCGGCGTGAAAGTGGTAACTTGCAGTCCCAGGTTTCGGGCAACTACTGACATTGTCCAGCCGGTCTTACTCTGGTAAGTACCTGCCACATCAACTGCAAAACCAAAAGAAGTATATCCTTCATAAAAAGCGTAGATCAACTTGGCTGCAGCTCCAATGGAAAACATTGAATCAAGCTGGCGGCCCCATCCAACTGTAAAGGCAAAATCCGAAGCTCCGAAGGTTCCTGAAAGATTACCTGCCTCATCAGCGTAATCGAAAGTCCCATAATCCATAAACTGGATGCTGCCCATAAAATTACCGACCTTGTTGAAAGTTCTGGCATATTGTACACTTCCGTAATTTACCCCTGAAAAGTAGTTGACGTAATTCATCGCCAGGTTGTTGCTCAGGCTTTTGGTAATGAGGGAAGGATTCACAAATCCTATATTGATGTCCTTATCGTTGATTGAGGCCTGGTTTCCTCCAAGAGCCGCAATTCTTGCTGAGACAGCCTCCTGAAGAAAAGCAAAACTATACCTTCCGCCAATCTGGGCGCTCCCTGATGAAAAGATAAATAGCAAAGAAACAATGAGGAGAATATGTTTTTTTAGCACGCTGGTTTCTAATTAATAACCCAATAACGGAAAAGAATCCCTATTATTTTAATTTATTTCGGAAACTTCCCCGCTTCCATTGACAGAGGATTTGACCTTTGGGTTGCCTGTATACCTTACATTTCCGCTTCCGGCAATATCAACTGAAAGTTTATCGGAAACATCTACTTCAACATCGCCGGAACCATTAATGTTCACTCTTACATTGTTTGAGGTAAGTTCAAGTCCTCTGACATCTCCCGAACCGTTTATTTTAATACTGAGGTTTGTGGTTGAACCGTTTAATACGATATCTCCGGAACCATTGATGCCAGCATCTATTTCTTCAGCTTTTAAATCAATTCTTGCATCTCCGGAACCATTGATCCGTATTCTCATTTTGCCTGAAGTCAACACATCTTCAGTAACAACAGATCCTGAACCATTAATATTAATTGCTGATAATTCCTTTACGGTTAAGTTTATCCTGAATGTCTTATCAGTTGATACGCATGGCGATGCTTTTAATACCAGGGTGTTACCTTTTACATCAGCAGAAACAGCCTCAATTACATTTTCCTGTGCCTCGATCGTCACATGCGGCTGATCGCCTATGGTGATAATTACATCAGCAGGAACACTCACTTCCAGTTTCGAGAATCCCGCAACATCTTTATCACCGCTTACAACCGGCCCCTCCCCTTCAAGACAATTAATCATGCAGGAAGACAGGCCAAACAATGCCAGTATAAAAAGTGACAGTATCAAACGGCCCGGATTAACTTGTGATCTTTTTATCATAAAGCTAAACTTTAGGATTGTTTTAATCTGATCAGGTTTAGTGCACTTCCCGCTTTGAACCATTCGATCTGGTTTCCATTATAAGTCTGATTCACCAGGAATTCGTCCCTGCTGCCATCACTGTGGTTCAACACAACGGTTAATTGCTTTCCGGGAGCAAAATCAGACAATCCGATGACATCTATCGAATCATCTTCCTGAATTTTGTCGTAATCGGCTTTGTCTGAAAAAGTTAAAGCCAGCACACCCTGCTTTTTGAGGTTGGTTTCATGGATTCTGGCAAACGACCTGACGATAACAACTTTTACTCCCATAAATCTTGGCTCCATGGCGGCATGCTCCCTTGAAGATCCTTCTCCATAATTTTCATCACCTACAATGACTAATCCAGTTCCGGCATCGCGAACAGATTTGGCAGCTTCAGGCACCTCCTTATACTCACCGGTTATGTGATCCTTCACCGTGTTGGTTTCATCATTGAAATAATTTACAGCGCCAATCAACATGTTTTGAGAAATATTTTCCAGATGACCCCTGAACCTCAACCATGGTCCTGCCATTGAGATATGGTCAGTGGTACATTTACCTTTAGCTTTGATCAACAACTTCAACCCTTTATAATCATTTCCATCCCAGGGTTTGAAAGGCTCAAGAAGCTGAAGCCTGTCAGATTCCGGATCAACTACCACATCAATACCAGATCCGTCTTTGGCCGGGGCCTGATAGCCTGGATCATCAACGGCAAATCCATTTGGCGGGAATACAACTCCTTCCGGAATATCCAGCCTAACCTGCTCACCATCTTCATTGGTTAAGGTATCAGTCTCGGGATTAAAGTCAAGGGTTCCAGCAATGCTGTAAGCCATCACCAGGTCAGGAGATGTTACAAATGCATAGGTGTTTGGATTTCCATCATTGCGTTTGGCGAAGTTTCTGTTAAAAGAAGTAACGATAGTATTTTTCCTGTTTCCTTCTACATCATCTCTCTCCCACTGTCCGATGCAAGGTCCGCAGGCATTTGCCAGGACAGTTCCACCGATTTTTTCAAAGTCCTCAATAAGCCCATCCCTTTCGATGGTGAACCTGACCAGCTCTGAGCCCGGAGTGATAAGCAGTCCGCTTTTTACTTTTAGTTTCTTTGCCACAGCCTGCCTGGCAAGCGAGGCTGCCCTGGTAATATCTTCATAGGATGAGTTTGTGCATGAACCTATCAGACCAGCATCTATTTCAAGCGGCCAGTTATTTTCGGTAGCTGTCGCTGATAAATCAGATACGACTGTCCTTAAATCGGGAGTAAAGGGGCCATTCATTGCCGGTTCAAGGGTAGCCAGATCAATCTCAATTACCCTGTCAAAATATTGTTCAG
The DNA here is from genome assembly GCA_030618545.1 of Chlorobiota bacterium. Taxonomy (GTDB): domain Bacteria; phylum Bacteroidota; class Bacteroidia; order Bacteroidales; family F082; genus JAADID01. Next base: position 5,373 of record JAUXDH010000045.1, on the reverse strand, counting down.
GATTGCTGTAGACTTCTTCGTCTCCATTCAGGTATGCGGAAATATCATCAGCCATTCCAGCTATATCTGATCTTCCTGTCTGGCGCAGATATTCTGCCGTGTTGTCATCAAATCCAAAAACTGAGGTGGTGGCTCCAATTTCAGCGCCCATATTGCAAATCGTTCCACGGCCTGTCGCGGAGAGGCTTTGTGCTCCCTCTCCAAAGTATTCAACGATGGCTCCCGTACCGCCTTTAACGGTTAATATGTCAGCAACCTTAAGTATGACATCTTTTGGAGAAGACCAGCCGCTCAATTTCCCTGTCAGCTTTATACCAATGACTTTTGGAAACTTCAGCTCCCAGGGCATATCTGCCATTACATCAACGGCGTCAGCACCACCTACTCCGATGGCCAGCATACCCAGACCACCGGCATTAGGTGTGTGGGAATCTGTTCCGATCATCATTCCACCGGGAAAGGCATAATTTTCCAGCACAACCTGGTGAATGATACCTGCTCCCGGCTTCCAGAATCCTATTCCATATTTATTAGAAACGGATGCAAGAAAGTCGTACACTTCTTTGTTAGTGTAATTCGCGGTTTCAAGATCAGTTTCAGCACCCACTTTGGCCTGAATCAGGTGATCGCAATGAACGGTGGAAGGAACCGCAGCCTTCTTCTTGCCGGCCTGCATAAACTGGAGCAAAGCCATCTGCGCGGTAGCATCCTGCATAGCCACACGGTCGGGCCTGAAATCAACATAGGATTCACCCCTGCTGAAAGCCTGATCAGGCAGTTTGCCATCAAGGTGAGAATAAAGTATTTTTTCAGTGAGGGTCAGTGATCTACCAAGCAGCTTCTTAGCTGCTTCTATCTTTTCGGGCATTCTTTTGTAAAACCCTTTGATCATGTCAATATCAAAAGCCATGTTAAATAACTGTTTATAAGGGAAGCAAAGGTAAAAAATCTACTCTATTAATCCGCGGCCAACTTTCCTGATCTTACCTTCTTCTTTGAATTCCCGAATCAGCCGGTCAAGCACACCGTTGACAAAGGTTCTGCTTTTTGCCGCACTGAAGTATTTGGCGAGTTCAATGTATTCATTCAGGGTTACTTTCACCGGTACAGTCTCCATCTCCTGAAGTTCGATAATGGCCATTTTTAAGAGAATGATATCCATCAGCGGGATGCGCTCATAGTCCCAGCTACTGGTTTTTGTACGCAGCAGATTGGTATTTTCTTCATCTCTCAAAACGGTCTTTTTGTAGAGCTTAAGAAGAAACTCAAGGTCCTCATTTGATTTGTTATTCTCATTCTTATAGAGGCCGGGCAACTTTGAATTGATGTTAAACTTCTTGCTGAATATTTCAAAGAACTTAATGAGCATTAAATTAACCAGGTCATAACCGTCAGTATAATAAACACTTCTCTCCTCGTAAAAGGCCCTTAAAAGTTCGTTTTCAGAAATCAACTGATCTACGATCTTTAAGTAAAGTAACTTGTCTTCCTCAAGGGAACTCCCTGAATTCGACATATACTTTTTAAAAGAATCCGATTTATTCAACTTCTTGTAGAAAAGCCTCACCAAATCCTGCTCATCCCTCCAGTTTACCTTAAACAATTCCTCTTTTTTCCGGAAATCTTTATTGTCATCCAGAAGGGTGCTGATCCTGTTGTTAATGAATTTCATGTTTGGATTCAGATCATCTGCTGTAGGGTAAAACTTTTTTTTATTTTCCTCCGAACGATTTATGGCAAATTTCTTTACCTCTAATAGGAAAGAAAGTTGATAAATGAAAAGTTCGTAAAGTTTGTTGACACTGAGCTGTAACTCTTTTTCGCCTTTGGAAAGATCATCAGAACCAGTGGTGTACCATGCATACAGGGCCTGGAGCACCTTGATCCTTAAATGCCTGCGGTATAACATAAAGAGGAGTCTATTTAAATGAACTGTAGATTAATGCTGCAAAAATAGTTTTTTTGTGGTTCTTTTTCAGTTAAGAGATCATTATCAAAAGCCCAGATCCCGGAAGGCAAAAAAGATAATGTTCAAATCTTTCCACACATTGTAATCCCTCGCATACAGAATATTTAAAGTGGAAACAACATCAGGGTCCTGTGTTCTTACCTTCATACCGGAAACCGGGGTCAAAACGCCTTTTTTAATTTTTGGAAGGTGACGGTAGTTTGTATCTTCAAGATAATAGCCCACCCAGGATTTTTTTTCAAATAATACCTGGAAGATGTTGCTGATAAAGCTGAAGGGTTTTCTCTGAAAGAAGATAATTACCGGCGATGTAAAGATTAATACCAGACTTACCAAAACATCAAGCAATCGCTTATTCCTGCGATTAACGGGCATATCAACAGCCTTAATGTCCACCGTATAAAGATCACCACTGGTATGAATTGAATTGCTGCCGATGATAGAAAGACTGTCTTCAGGGGCGATTTTATAATTCACTTCAGCACGCTGCCACTCGGTCATTTTATCTATAATTGTTTGATGGGGAACATTTTTGGAGCAGAAAACAATCTCATCAATACTGTAAATATTTATGATATCAATAACCTGGGTGATGCTGCCGATAAAACTGTTATCTTGTTTAAGGTTCTCTTCCGGGCTGACCATAGCTACGAATCCCGGTTGGATAAAAGAGGATTTCATAAGCTCCGACACACGTGTTGCCTCTTCATGATCTCCAATAATGATAAACCTTTTATTTATCTTCTCCCCCATCTGAACCCAGGGTACCTTCATCCAATAAAAAAGCAACCTGATTGCCGGCAGCACAAGGATGCCCCACACCGTACCCAGCAATATCAAGGCCCTTGAAAACCTTAATGATTCCGGCAGCAATGCATAGAGTACAAGAATCAAAACTGTTCCTACCAGTAGCCCGGCGACAGTCTTCTTTATGTGGACCGGTTTATCATAACCACCGCTAAAGTAGATTGACAATAACCACACGATAATATAAGAAGGAATGACATAGTAGTAAAAGGTCATCGGGTAATGCCCTCCCTCACGATAAATGATCTGTTGCCCCCACAACCGTGTGATGATCACCAATCCACCATACATGGCGAGGGCATCTATCAGTGGGAAAATGAGTTTTTCCCATAATCGGGATAAAATCGCAAGAAAGGCCCTGAGGTAAATGGCAACGTTGATCAACTGGGCAAATAGTTTTGCCCTTTTATGGGTAAAATGCTTTTTGGCAAAAATCACCATGGCATTGTAGAACACCAGTACATAGTTTACGCTGCTCTTTTTAGTGCTTTCACCTTTGTAATGGATTATTCTGGTATCGGGAAAGTAATAATTCTTATAACCTCCCTTAATTACCCTGTAGGAAAGGTCAATATCTTCTCCGTACATGAAAAAGGTTTCATCCAGTAAACCAATCACATCCAATACTGTTTTCCTGAGAAGCATGAAGGCCCCGGCAAGAATCTCTACCTCATGGATCTCATTTTCGTCAAGATAACCGGCATGGTACTTCGCAAACCGTTTGGACTTTGGAAAAAGTTTCGATATGCCAAACATCTTATAAAAAGCTGCCTCAGGTGTAGGCAAGCCCCTTTTCGATTCAGGAAGAAACTTGCCCGAACCATCCACCATCTTAACTCCCAATGCTCCCGCATCGGGATGCTTATCCATGAAACCCACAATCTTTGTGAAAGTATCATCCTCCACAACAGTATCGGGATTCAGAAGCAGTATGTATTCACCATTGGCCATCCGGATACCCTGGTTGTTGGCTTTTGAGAATCCCTTATTGTCCTTGTTCTCAATGAGTACAACTTCAGGGAATTTCTTCTTTACCATCCTGTTGGACCCATCAATGGAGTTGTTATCAATTACAAATACTTCTCCTGTAATATCCTGCATGGCACGTCTTACAGAATAAAGACATTGTTCAAGAAAGTGCTCTACATTGTAATTGACAATGATAACGGATAGCTTCATGGGAAACGAATACCGGCCAAAAATAAAACTTAATTGCTATTGTTAACGCATGTGTATGGGAAATATTGGATGTTGTCCGGATTGTATTCATCATAAATCCAGAAATGAATGCTCCTGATTCCGAAGGAGGTTTATTATCAGGTAACGCAATATAATATTCCTATTTTTGCGTTAAGGTCCTGTCTATGCTAAAAAAGATTCTCGGAACTGCGGGTACGCGCATCCTTAACGCATTGTTCAACCTGGTTATTTTATTGCTGATTTCCAATAAAATAGGCAGCGAGGGTCTTGGCACTATTGGCCTTATCCTGCTGGACATTACCATTATTCAATTGGTTGTCGACCTTATCGGAGGCAGCCCCATAATCTACTTTACATCCAGAACCAATGTCAGTAAACTTATTTTACCGGCATACCTTTGGATAATCTTTGTAATTATTCTCTTCTTTTTCCTCTCTAAAATTATCTTTATTCTTTTCCCGATTCTGTATGACACCGCAATTCCTGCCGGCTTTGAATTGCAGATTCTCTCTCTGTCTGTCCTCAATGCCCTGATGCTAACCCACTACAATGTGCTGATAGGGAAAGGAAAGATCAAGCAGTACAATATCATTTTTACAATTCAGATTACCACCCTCCTGCTTGCCTTCCTGCTTCAGCTATTCGTCTTCAACAACCTGACAGTTTATTCATTCCTCAATGCCCTCTTTCTTGGCTATGGCCTGGGAGCACTGCTCGGATTCCTGGTGATTACCATCAGTGAAAAAGACTGGTCAATGAAAGGCTGGCGAAAGATATCAGTCCAGGTAGTGAGGTATGGTTTTATCACACAGGTGGCCAACTTATTTAATATTGGGAACAAAAGGTTTAGCTACTACTTCATCAAATATTTTACAGGCCTGCCTGCGCTGGGAATATTCACCGCAGGTGTTCAATTAACAGAAGGCCTGAGGATTATTGGACAGAGCATTTCCCTGGTGCAGTTTTCAGCCATCTCCAATACCAAAGATAAAACCTATGCCCGCCTTCTAACTATCAAACTGATGAAGTTTTCAGTTCTGTTAACCGTCGGTGCAGTTATCATATTAATCTTACTGCCCGAGAGTGTTTATACCTGGATGTTCAGCAAGGAATTCGAAGGGATAAAAATGGTCATCATCGCCTTGAGCCCAGGAGTTATAGCTTTGGCCGCGAACAATATCTTCAGCCATTACTTCTCAGGACTGGGAAATCCCAAAGTCAATCTCTGGTCGAATGTAGTAGGATTTGTTTTTACAATTTGTCTTGCAATAATTCTTATCCCGATGTTTGGTATCACGGGCGCTGCAATAACCACTTCGATCAGCTACATTTCAAGTGTGGTTTACCAGTACTTTATCTTTCTTAAGCATACCCAAACGCCTTTCTCAGAATGGTTA
>JAUXDH010000121.1 GCA_030618545.1 Chlorobiota bacterium | reverse complement strand
AAATCAAGTGCCATTCCCATGATTCCTGTTATCCAGGTTGGGTTGTTAAGCAGAGTGCCATCATTTCCATTGCCTGAGATATCAAGGGTTGTATTACCACTACCCTCATCCAGGCTCCAGTATCCAACTTCATCAGGATTCGATCCTGATCCTCCACCCGGTGTTGTGGTAACAATCCTTAATGCGATATCATTCTCGGTATAAGATGGTGATGCCAGTATTATCGAACCTCCGCTATGTGAAATGGATTGAGATTTTGCAATAATTATATTTCCACTTGCATCTCTGGCTTTGATGTTGAGCCATTCCGCAGTGTAATCACCTGAAGGAAGATCAAAAGTAATGTCTACCTGGCTTCCTCCTTCCACATAAACTGCATATTCAGATCCTTCATTTGAAAGGCATCGAACATACACTGTTGATGGATCAGTTAGTGTGATGACCCCTCCGGATTTAGGAAGATCATTATTAGGAGCCATGTTTATGAAATCAAATTCATGAATGAACTCTTTTAGGATTCCCAGTTGTTCCCTGTATTCAGGGCTGCCACCGTATCCTGAAGAAGGATTGCTCGGCTGGCCTCCTTCATAGCCATTGGTAGTAAACGACATGTCAAGGTTGTTGTAAGTGGACCCCCCGGCGGTGATATAATTCCATGCCTGCTTACGATAAGTATGATCTTCGCCTCCAACATTTCCGGTTTCATCACAAGAGATTGGACGATCCAGGTCATAATTGTTCCCAATGGAGTTGTCAATGTATGATTCTTTCCTGGCGGAATAATGAAAATTTAAAATATCAATTTCAGGATAGATCTTTGTAAATTCATCAATGCTATTAGGATCAGTATTAGATGGCACTACGGTGACCGTTTCATAATACGCATCAATATTTTGAGCAATCAGGTGCTCATCGGGATATTCTGATAGTTTGTCAATAATGGTTTGCGCCATGTGTGCATGCCATTCCGTTGAAACGCCATGGCCACTTGCACAGTGTTCCCCATTCTGATTGATTACCAGGGTTCCGGCATCATCAAAGTAAGGTTCATTGCTAATTTCAAAAAATACATTGTCGTAACCTGCCAGTTCATCAATTGTTTTTTCGACCATCGAATCCAGGTAGGCTAGTAATCCTTCATCTTCACCGGCCATTGTCAATGGGTAAAGATGACCGATGTTATCACCATTATCAGCATAAGGACCGTAATCCGTACCGAATTTACCAACACTGTTGATATTGTTGATGTAATTAAATGGTGCAAGACTCCAATAATAGTCAAGGCTGAATCCACAGAAAAAAGTGACCTCAACCACAATTCCCCTTTGACCTGCTTGTTCAATGTAGTCTTTCAACCTATTGAAATAGGCGGTATCCCAGGTGTCGAGGTCAAATTTGTTTCCACCACCGGTATAACCGGGAACGTTGCTCCTGGCCCAGGGAGAAATCAAACCTTGCGTCTTTGCCTGATTTATTTCATCCGGGTACAAAGGTGCACCAACCGGTATCCAGATATTTCCGCCATTGTATACCGGAAGATCATCAGGCGTACCGTCCACATATGTACCATTAAACAATCGGGTGTAATTCAGCCCCTCGTCTTCAATCTCATTCAGGTAAGGGATGTAATCAAAATCCAAATTCTGAACTGCCGAATAATGCTCACCTGAGGTGATCAGAATTGTAGGTTCTCCGCGAAAATTAAAATAGTGCGGATTATCAGTGTGTAGTTTAATTGGAATAGTATCACCAAAAGCCCCAATGGTGATAGCAACGTTTAAAGCGAACAAAATAAATTTAAATATCGTTCGCTTAATTTTTTCATAAAATCCTCGTACTGCTGTTTCAGGGAACATAACTCTTTAATCTTATAGAATAAATATTTAACCAACTATCGTTTTATAGACATACGTAGGCCTATTATTAAATATTGATTGTCAATATTTATTAATAGGATAGAAATCTGTTTATCGCCGTTTTAATACCGTACAAAAATGCCGTGATAACATTTTAGATCACAAGATTTCTGAAATAAAAATCAATGGTAAAATGGGGAAATTAAAAATAGCAGCTCGATCAATCTATACACGACACAATTAAAGCAGGTTACTAACGGGTGGCAAATATATAACTTTTGGTTAATAAGCCGTTAAGTCAGTAAATATTTTGTTCAATTATAATCATTAAAAATTATCCCTCAATTGGGGGATAATCATTCATTATCATGCTAATAACATCCCCTGAATTAGAGGAATGAATCGTTTTTTTTATATATCTCTTGTTAGTTTTCCTGGGCATTCATTTCCAAGCAATTAACCATTTTTCATTATTATTTTCAGCAATTTTATTTACTGATATTTTATGAATTCAAGGAAAAAAGGCCTTTATTTTTCTCATTAATTTTCTGATATTTAAAATAGTGTAATCAACTTTTTTGATCCTTACAAACAATTGCATAAAAATTAATATTAATTTGGTTTAAGTAAATGATTGGTTAATTCAATCAATAAGTTATATCATTTACTAAGTTTTTGTTCTATCAAAAAATAATTTCAATTATGAATTAACAAAAATGAATCTATCTGGTCAATATCGTGAATTGGGAGTACCTGATCTAAAAAGAATCGGAGAAATAATATGTGAAAACGACCGGCGGATCAATTGATTTTATACACCATGGCATTTACATTCATACCGGCACCTACCGATGCAAATACAATATGCTCTCCCCTTCTGCATTGCTGTATTCCCATCTTTCCTTTTTTTAGTAAATCATAAAGAATAGGTAATGTAGCTACAGAGTTGTTCCCAAGGAAATTAATGGTCATTGGCATAATGTCACTAGGGATCTCTTTCTCACCATAAAGTGCAAATAATCTCTTTAGCATTGCATCATCCATTTTCGCATTTGCCTGGTGAATAATGATCTTTACTATGTCATTGACAGATAATTGAGCCAGGTCAAGAGTTTCCTTTATAAGGGGAGGAACCGTTTTGAGTGCATACTCATACAGTTTTCTGCCATTCATTTTGAGGAAAAGGTCGTTGCTGCCAAAATCAGGGTTGTTTGATTTGTCCATCCAGAGCATAAAAGCATGATTCAGGGTATCCGTTCTGGTTTTGTGAGACAACACTCCCATGCTTTGATCTCCTGTTACAGCTTCCAAAACAACTGCACCTGCTCCGTCAGAGTATATCATGCTATCGCGATCGTGGGGATCACAGATTCTTGATAAAGTTTCTGCACCAATAACGAGCGCCCGCTTGATATCACCGGCTTTGATAAAATAATTGGCATGGATCATTCCCTGAAGCCAGCCAGGACAACCAAATGGTAAGTCGTAAGCGATAGTGTAGGGATTCTCAATACCCAATTTGTGTTTAATACGGGACGCAAGAGATGGCACCAGATCAGTTCTTCTGTTATTTGGTCGAATGTCTCCAAAATTGTGTGCAACGATGATATAGTCCAGGCTTTCTTTATCGATCTCCGAAGAGTCAAGTGCATCTCGTGCGGCAAAGTAACCGATGTCTGAAGCTACCAGATTATCTGTTACATATCTTCTGACTTCTATATCGGTAATCTGTCTGAACTTTTCAATGGTATCTTCCTGACTCTTATCAAAACGTTTTCCATCCGGATCATAAAAAACATTGTTCAGGAAATCCTGGTTTTTAACTATAACCTTAGGTACGTAGCTTCCGCTGGCTGTAATAACCGACCAGATTTTCTCACTCATTAATATGAAGCATTTATGAATTAAGCGACAAAGCTACCATTTTAAGTGATAGCCGGCAAAATTTAGAGGTCAATTACTTAAAGAAGGGGTGCTGAAAGTTAAATAATTATTACTTACTCAGGTCACCGAAAACGTTTTCGAATTTTTTGATTTTTGGTGTTATCACTGCCCTGCAATAGCCGTAGTCAGGGTTATTTTCATAAAAATCCTGATGATAATCTTCCGCTTTGTAAAAGTTGGCGAAAGCTGTTATTTCTGTAACAATCGGATCATCCCAAATTTTCGCTTTTTCTAAATCCTGTTTAATGCCTTCTGCAATTCTTTTCTGCCCGTCATTGTGATAATAAATCACTGACCTGTATTGGGGGCCAACATCTGCTCCCTGCCTGTTCAATGTAGTAGGGTCGTGTGTTTCCCAGAAAATTTTCAATAAAGTTTGAAATGAGACGATCTCCGGATCATATGTAATTTGGGTGACTTCTGCATAATTCGTCGACCCGGTACTGATCATGTCATAGGTTGGATTCTTCTCCAGCCCGCCGGAATAACCTGATACAGCTTTTGCAACGCCATTTACCCTGGTGAATACCGCTTCCGTACACCAGAAGCAACCAGCTCCAAAGGTGGCCTTTTCCATCTTCTTATTTGTCATATCTGATTGTGTGAAAGCCCTGGAAACTGAAAAGCAGATAACCAGAATAAAGATTAAATATTTGAATTTATTGAACATAAGGATAGAACAAGCCCTGGGGTAAAATGTTTACAACAAGATGAGCTTTTTGCCAAAGATGAATTCTTCGAGTTCAGGGTCCGGTCCAAGAAATTGTTGTTTAAATCCATTCATTTCATCAATGGTTTTATCAGAAAGTAAATGGGACATTTCCTCAATGGCAGATTCACCTATGATCATCGGGGGCATGTTCATTACCATTTTTGAACCGTTAAATTGAGCAACCACCTGGTATTCTTCCATCTCATCAATTGGGTCGCCTGTAAAAAAACATTTAGACAGCCAGTTGTCCAGCTTAAAATCATTCATGTTTATAACGATAGCCTGTCTTCCTTTTTCAGCCACAATTGCTGTATAATACTTCTGCAGATTCTGAAAGGATTCCGCCGACATACCCTTCTGAATAGTGGTGTGACAATCCAGACAAATAGCATACTCAAAGATGGTAGAGTAAAAATCGTGGCTCTGGTAATTCTTTAATGCTTTTTCAACAACATAAGAAGTTCCTTCATCAAGAAGATATTTCCCGCACACCTGGCAAAACTCGAATGGTTTTCCTTCAGCATCAGAATAAAAACGCTCAGGGATATCGATCTTGTATTCTTTTCCTTGATTCATACTGGAACCTTGAAGTGCAAAGATAATTGAAATAAATGCTTTGATTACGAGATGGGCGCTTGTTAATGGGATGATTTGATTAATTTTGTTGCATAATCATCAAACCAAAAATACCACATGAACGTTGAGTTAAATGGACGGCTTACTGAAAAACTTTCACCTGTAAGTGGAGAAGGAAGAAATGGCCGGTGGGAAAAACAAGAGTTTATTATTGAAACGGATGACCAATATCCAAAGAAAATTTGCATCAGTGTCTGGAACGACAAGTTATCCATGTTGGAGAATATTGTTGATGGAGATGTGATCAAAGTATCTGTAAATATTGAATCAAGAGAGTACAATTCCCGATGGTACACTGACATAAGAGCCTGGCGTATCGAAAGAGATTCTGATGAAGGCTCTCTCCCACCTCCTGAAGATTTACCACCGCCTGATCTGGAAAACGTGGAAGGCGATCTGCCTTTTTAGGAACTTTTTATCTTACCGCCAGTTTAAATAGCTGATGGGCGGAATTTCCAAAAAACTCTTTCTGGCTCACCTTGCAGTAATTGGTGCCAATGTGATCTATGGTATCAACTACGTTGTAGCCAAAGGTATTATGCCTGATTACCTGCAACCCAGAGTGATCATACTTATGAGGGTGGCCGGGGCTGCCATTATTTTTTGGGTTGTCGCATCTTTTTATGAAAAGAAATCGATTTCCAAACGTGATTACTTAAGGTTAGCCATTTGTGCCCTGTTTGGGATCGCCATAAACCAGATTATGTTCTTTGAAGGTTTGAACCTGACCACTCCTATCAATGCCTCAATAATTATGGTAGGAACCCCTATCCTGGTGCTTATGTTTTCGTATTTTTTACTTGGAGAGAAAATATCCCGGAATAAAATCCTCGGAATACTGCTGGGTTTCTCCGGTGCCGCTTACCTGATAATCAATGCAGGTGCATTGTCGATCAATTCAGGGACTTTTATGGGAAATATCATGATCTTAATCAATGCCTCTTCTTATGGTTTGTTTTTGGTACTGGTGAAACCACTGATGGCAAAATACCATCCCATTATCATAATGAAATGGTTGTTCACTTTCGGGCTGATTTATGTAATACCTGTTTCTTTTTTCTTACTGCCTGAATCAGATTTTTCTGCTATTCCAACCAATATCTGGTTTTCCATTGCATACGTAATCATATTCACGACAGTACTGGCATATTTCTTCAACAACTATTCTCTCAAGAACATCTCCCCAACCATGAACAGCGCCTACATATATTTACAGCCATTTCTGGCCACCGTAGTTGCCTTGATCGCGGGAAAAGATGTGTTAACGTGGACTGAGGTTATTGCCGCTGTATTGATATTTAGCGGTGTTTATTTTGTAAGCCTGAAGCGGCCTTTAATGAAAAAACCTAATTCTTCGGAGGCTTCACATTTGTAAAGGATAAGTAGTAATTTTGAGCAGATTTAGTAATAATGCATATTGACATCCCAAAACTAAAACACGCGGCAACAGGTAATTTTTTATTAATTTCCGGACCCTGTGTGATCGAAGACCCGGAAATGGCTTTTCCCATCGCCGAATTCATCATCGAGATTACCGATAAGTTAAAGATACCATTCATCTTCAAGGCAAGTTATAAAAAAGCCAATCGTTCTAAACTGGATTCATTCACGGGAATCGGTGATGAGAAGGCTCTCAGGGTATTGAGAAAAATATCAGAAACTTTTCAGGTACCTGTGGTAACGGATGTGCATTCGGTGGTGGAAGCAGAGCATGCTGCTTCTTATGTAGATGTATTGCAAATACCTGCCTTTCTTTGCCGTCAAACAGAACTTCTGCTTGCGGCTGGAAAGACCGGCAAGGTGGTCAATATTAAAAAAGGTCAGTTTGTTGCAGGCAAAACAATGAGGTTTGCAGTTGATAAGGTGAAATCCACGGGCAACGAAAACGTCATGTTGACTGAAAGAGGGAATATGTTTGGCTATGGAGACCTGATCGTAGATTACCGCAATATTCCTGAAATGCAAAGGTCGGGTGTTCCTGTTGTACTCGATATTACGCATTCTCTTCAGCAGCCAAATCAATCCTCAGGAATAACGGGTGGACGACCGGACCTCATTGAGACTATAGCACGCGCAGGCATAGCCGTTGGAACAGACGGCATTTTCGTTGAAACCCATCCCGATCCGGGAGAAGCCCTGTCGGATGGCGCCAATATGCTCAGGCTTGACCAGTTAGAAGGGCTGTTGAAAAGATTGCTTAAGATTCGAAATGCTATTCCCTCACAATCTTTGTAAGGGATCCTGTTTGTGGATCAAATTGGGTCCTGGTATTGGTTAATGGTGCAGCAGCTACTACTCCCAATTGACTTATAGGAATGCTGCTTCTGTGTAGTACAATTCCATTGTAACTTATTTCAATATCCACCATTTCAGGAATCCGGTAAAATAGTTTGTTCGTTACATCAGAACCAGCCTCAGGAACCAATGCAGTATTTCCACGCGGGGTCACGCTTATTTCAACATTTGAATTACCAGCTAGATTTAGAAGGACGCCATCAACTGTATTTTTTTTCGGCAAATAGTACACAGAATGATTTTCGTAAGTCTTTACTTCCTTCCCCAGAAACAGTTCAAGGTATTTACTTTCCATCTTTGAGAGCTGGTAATCCATGTATTTCATACTTTCTCCATAGTTAACCTCCTGATAGCCTGTGAGCAGATTGAATCTTGCATCACGAATATTGGCGATCTGTAAAGCAGCTTCATTCGCTTTATCCTCGGTGCTCTTATCTACCCAGGATGTTTTGAAAAGAAACCGTTCTATGCTTACCGTGTCAATGGTGATTTTGCGGGTAATGGTGTCTGTTTTTTTCTTTCTGTGGTAGTCAGGGTGAAACTGAAAATCGTCTGATCCCTCCATCACAATAATGGTTTGATCAACTGTTGGCTGAGATTGCTCTTCGGGACTTTCTTCGTGGTCAAAAGCCAGTAAGGTACCTAATTCAGAAAGTTGAAAGGTAAAAACCTTTTCTTCTTTTGACCTTTCAATCGGAAACTGTACATAATAAACCTGGTTGGGATCAGCTTCATAAAGAGTTTTAATGTTAAGGTTCAGTACCTTGTAGCTGTTACTATTACTTGTTATGAAGTCATTTGTCCCAAGATAATTTTCAGTGTATTCGGCCAGAGGTCCCCTGATCTGCTCAATCTTTTCAACTGTTAGGTCAACCTGTAGTAATGTTCTTGGCAGGGAATAATAAAAACCGTCTCCAGCAGCGCTTACATTCTGTCCGGTGACTTTGGTTACAGTGAATTGTCCAACCGCTAAAAGTGGAATACATACTATTGATAAGAGCAGGAAATACGAAAAGAATAAATTGGATTTCATAACTGGTTAGCTGAATTTCTTTCAAATGTACGAAATAGATTCAGTTTCGTACAAATGAAAAAGGTTACATTAGTCACTGGTAAATTAGTCATTTGTGATTGGTCATTAGTCATTGGATAATTGGTTAATGGATAATTGGTTAATGGATAATTGGTTAATGGATAATTGGTTAATGGATAATTGGTTAATGGATAATTGCCTGCCCGTCCGTA
>JAUXDH010000066.1 GCA_030618545.1 Chlorobiota bacterium | reverse complement strand
TTCATCTGATATTTGAGGTTGTGATTCAACTTCATCGGGTATCATCCTTTGTTTTCTCTCCTCTTGAATGGCCTTCAACCTTGCATGAACAATTCTTTTAAGTTGGGTCAGCCGATCTTCTTCAACATCCGTTTCTTCATCCTCCTCAACAGTGATGATTTCCTCTTCATTATTGAAAACAAGCTGATCATCCACCTCAACTTCACTTTCAGAACCTATCGCCTGCTGTTCGTTTACAGAGGATGACTCAACCACTATTGGTTCCTCAACTTGCTCAACCTCATCAACATCATCTGGTAGTTGTTCAATTGCATCAGTAATTTCAGGTTCCGGGGATTTTTCTTCCTTAATTTCTTCTAAAAGAATTGATTCAGCTTCCAATTCTTTTACTTCAACTTCATCAGTGACCGGGTGAGTCACAGCAGGTTCAACCTGAGCTTTTACAGTTGCCGATTCAGCTATATCGCCCAGACTGTCGATGTGTTTCTTGAGAATGTGACGGTCAGTTACGTGAACTGCGGTGGATCTTAATTCATTATCGAGTCGAATATGTTTCTGTTGGGAAAGATTCAGCGTCAATAAAATCCTGGCGGTTTGACAGTAGGGGAATTCTTTAACAAGGTTATCTAATTCCGGTAGTGTTTCCTGATCGAGACGATCAGGGTGATGGAGGTAGCCTATGAAAATTTCCTTATTCAACGTCTGAGTGGATAGTTACCAATTGATCACAGCCTTGTTAAAAATATCATTGGCCAGCATCTCTGTAAGGGTTATAATAAAATCTCCCTGAACATTGGCCAGGGTAGTTTCTGAATCATATTCAATGAACTGGGTAAATTTTTGTTCGAAATCCTTATCGGGTTCATACCTGTTCACAAACCTCACATTCACTGATATGGTCAGGCGGTTCAATGCTGCTGTCTGGTCTCCCTGGATCGCCACCGGCCTGGTCTTGTACTCAACAATCTCACCTTCAAAAGCCAGGTCACCGTTTCGTTCAACCAGCTCAAGGTTAGATTGGTTTACGAATTCATCCTGAAGTGTTTCGGTAAAAACTGGACTAAGGGTAGCCACTACCAATTGAGCTTTGTTGGGGAAAAAAGCCACTGAAACAGTTTTAGCATCCGGGGGTATTGAAGCTCCTGTCATGGAATAAACCCCGCATCCACCTGCCATCAGCGCCAGAATTGCCAGTGCCAAACCGGTGGAAATGGCAATTCTCCATTTTCTCAATACCAGTACTGTCATTCTTTGATGTTGTATTCCTTTATCTTTCTGTAAAGTGTACGCTCTGAAATGCCTAGTTCTTTTGCCGCGCTTTTGCGTTTTCCCTGATGTTTTTTCAAAGCTTTCTTGATCATTTCATTTTCTTTATCCGCCAGCGAAAGTGACTCTTCAATCACTTCGCTATGTGCAAATTCATCCTGATCCTGTACTTCAGGTGTGGCTAACTGCGCCTCGGGGACGGTATCGGGAGTGCTTAAAACCTGTTCATCATAGTCTTTAATCATCAACGCCCTTGTCTGCTCAAGAGTAGGTTCATGTTCACCGTTTTCAAGCATGCCGTGGATGATCTTCTTCATCTCGGTCATGTCATTTTTCATATCAAATAAAACCTTGTATAGCAGCTCACGTTCTGAGACATGCTCAGTTTCCCTTTTATTATACAAAACGGGGAGGTCGCCCACGTCATAACCAGGCAGGTAACTTTTTAAGGTAACCCCATCCACTTCCTTGTTTTTCTCAATGATTGAGATTTGTTCCGTAACATTTTTCAGTTGCCTGATGTTGCCAGGCCAATAATAGCCTTCGAGAACACGAACAGCTTCATTTGAAAGGCGCAGCGGAGGCATGCGATAAGATTCTGCAAAATCAGCCGCAAATTTTCTGAATAACAAATGGATGTCATTTTTCCTGTTGCGAAGAGGCGGCACAAAAACCGGAACTGTATTGAGACGATAAAACAAATCCTGACGGAATTCATTCTTTTCAATTGCCTCTGCTACATCCACGTTGCTGGCAGCAACCACACGAACATTTGTCTTGATCACCTTGGAAGAACCGACTTTAAAAAACTCTCCGGACTCAAGAACCCTTAGCAGCCTTACCTGTGTGGATAATGGAAGTTCTGCTACTTCATCCAAAAAGATAGTGCCCCCATCAGCTACCTCGAAATAACCTTTTCTGGCCTCATGTGCTCCCGTAAAAGATCCCTTTTCATGACCAAATAATTCCGAATCAATTGTTCCTTCAGGTATAGCGCCACAGTTCACAGCAATATAATTACCGTGTTTCCTGGTACTCATTTGATGAATGATTTTTGGAAACGCTTCTTTTCCTACCCCGCTCTCGCCGCTAATCAATACCGTAAGATCAGTGGGGGCAACCTGTACAGCTACTTCAATTGCCCTGTTAAGCCTGGGAGAGTTACCAATTATCCCGAATCTTTGTTTTATAGATTGTACCTCCATCAGTCAGTCATCAGATTTTTAGCTATAAAATTAATCATTATCTACCTATGCCAAATAAAACGGCACACAGCTTGTTATTAACGATAAAACCATCAGTTAATTATCTCAACGACGCGTTGAATTGTTTTTCCAGCGTCATCTGTATTTTTTTTATGATTTTATCTATTACCTTGTCAGTAAGCGTACGTTCAGCATCCTGCAAGATAAATGAAAGCGCATAAGATTTTTTACCCTGCGGGATATTATCACCTTCGTAAATATCAAACAGTCCAACCTCCTTCAGGAGCTTTCGTTCAGATTTAAGCGCTGCATTTTTCAGATCCTCAAATCTCACGTCTTTCTCTACTAAAAGTGCCAGGTCACGCCTTACAGAAGGAAACCTGGCTACAGGAATGTAGGGTACTTCTTTTACTGAAACATATTTCAATACCCTTTCCCAATCAAGGTTAGCAATAAATACACTTTGCTTTATATCGAATTTTGAAAGCGTGCTTTGATCAACTTCTGACACTTCAGCTACAAGCTTTTCGTTGATCAGGTATTGCAATGAATGAGAATAAACAGGTGATGAAGATTCGTTCAGAACGATATTTCTGTTGAGCAAGCCCAATTTCCTGAGGATGCCCTCCAGAACTTTTTTCAGGTAATAGAAATCCGCAATCCTGGCATCGCTGTTCCAGTTTTCCGCATCAACTTTGCCGGTGACAAAAATTGAAAGGTGCTTTTCCTCATGATAATTTTTCAGTCCGTCTGCCTTTTTAGCATCCTCTTTTTTGAGATATATTTTTCCAAATTCGTAGAGCTTCAGATCAGAAGTACGGCGATTGCTGTTGTAGGCAATTACCTCAAGGCTGCCAAACAAAAGGTTCTGACGCATCATATCAAGATCCTGGCTCAGTGGGTTGGCTAACATAACCCTTCGCTTTCTGTTAAATTCCTCAATTCCATCGTAATATTCTGACCTTGTGAGGGAATTGTTAAGAATCTCTGAATAGCCATTGGCCGTGAGGTGTTCGGCGATAAGGTTCTGTAACTGTTCCCGGTCAGGTTTCTGCCGGATATTCACAGAAATGTTCATCTGATTTTTGAAATCAATGTTGTTGAAACCGTATATTCTGATGATCTCTTCGATAACATCCGCCTCCCTGGTAACATCAACTTTATTAGTAGGAATCAGAAGGATTAAACCATCTTCTTTTTCTTTATCTATCTTTATTTCCAGATCGGTTAATATCTTCTTGATGATATCACGGTCAATTACTTTACCTATTAACCTGTCAATATTTTGGTAGGATACCTGTATTTCCCAGGGTTCTATCGGTTTGGGATAAATATCTTTTATTTCCGAAGAAACCTTACCTCCCGCAATTTCCTGAAACAAAAGAATTGCCCGCTTCAGGGCATAGGCGGTGATATTAGGATCCACTCCCCTTTCAAACCTGAAAGAGGCATCTGTTTGAAGCTGATGCCTTTTGGAGGTCTTACGTACGTGAGCAGGATCAAAGTAAGCGCTCTCAAGAAAGATATTTCTGGTTTTTTCGGTGACTCCGGATTTTATCCCTCCAAAAACACCGGCGATACACATCCCTTTTTCATCATTACAAATCATCAGGTCATTGCTATCCAGTTTACGCTCTACTTCATCAAGTGTGATAAAAGGCGTATCATGGGGCATCTTTTTAATGACCACCTTATTTCCTTTCACTTCATCCGCATCAAAGGCATGCAGAGGCTGACCAGTTTCATGAAGCACATAATTGGTGACATCTACGATATTATTTATAGGCCTCAGACCAATCGCATTTAGCTTGTTTTTTAACCAGTTGGGAGATTCAACTACATTTATACCTGAGAGAGTAACGCCGGTATACCTGGGACACGCTATCGTATCTTCCACGATAACTTCTATATCAAGATCATGGTTATCTACTTTGAATTTCCCTACGGAGGGCAATCTTAATCGGTTGCCATCTGAGTTATTTAATCGATTAAATCCCGCAACCAGGTCACGTGCCGCACCGATATGAGAGGCCGCATCCGCACGGTTTGGTGTCAGTCCGATTTCATAGACATGATCTTCTTCAACAGCAAAAACCTTGCTGGCAGGAATTCCGATACCGGTTTCAGCAGGCAGAACTATGATTCCATCGTGAGCTGTGCCCAGTCCCAGCTCATCTTCAGCACATATCATACCTTCGGATACTTCACCACGGATTTTTACCTTTTTGATCTCAAATGAATCTTCATCTGAATAAAGAATGGTTCCAACAACAGCCACCAGAACTTTTTGCCCGGCTGCAACGTTGGGGGCTCCGCATACAATCGGCAACAGGCGATCATTACCTACATCAACTGTTGTCACACTCAGCTTATCAGCATTGGGATGTTTGACACAGGTTCTCACTTCTCCAACAACTACCCCAGCCAGCCCACCTTTTACCGATTGAAACTTTTCCAGGCCTTCAACTTCCAATCCAACATCAGTTAAAATGACTGACAAATCTTCCGGGTTCACATCTATATCAACGTACTGTTTCAGCCAGTTGTACGATAATTTCATAATGATTCCTGTTAGTTTAAAAACGAAATGCAAAAGTAACAATTCTTAAAAGCTCATGAAATTCTTCCCCATTGCCGGTTTTCACTTTGCAGCAATTGGACTTGTTGTTTTAAAGGTGTATTCTCTGGTTTTTCAAGATTAGGATCTTTCTCCAGAATATGCTCGGCAAGTTGTCGCGTTGAAGCTATCAGTTCTCCATCTTTTGCCAGGTTAGCGATTTTGAAATCCAGCAACCCTGATTGTTGGGTACCTTCAATATCACCCGGTCCGCGTAGTTTCAGGTCTGCCTCAGCGATTTCAAATCCATCATTGCTCCTGACCATAATTTCCAGGCGTTTCCTGCCCTCTGCAGAAAGTTTGACGCCCGACATCAAAACGCAGTAGGACTGGTCGGCCCCACGACCAACCCTGCCTCTTAACTGGTGAAGCTGAGAAAGTCCAAACCGCTCGGCATTTTCAATGACCATTACGGAAGCATTGGGAATATCTACGCCTACTTCGATTACTGTAGTCGAAACCATGATATCAGTTTTGCCGTCGACGAAGCGTTTCATTTCCGCATCCTTATCCTCCGTTTTCATTCGGCCATGCAATACACTGACCTGATATTCGGGCAAGGGAAAATCTCTTTGGATATGTTCAAATCCATCCATCAGATTTTTCAGGTCCAGTTTTTCCGATTCATTGATCAACGGATAGACTACATAAATCTGTCTTCCCCGCTTAATCTGATCTCTCATAAAACCGGTAACTTTTAATCGTTTGGAATCGAAAAAATGTGCTGTTTTTATCGGTTTTCTCCCTGGCGGTAATTCATCAATAACCGAGACATCAAGGTTTCCATAAACGGTCATTGCCAGGGTCCTTGGAATTGGTGTGGCCGTCATAACGAGTACATGTGGAACCTGCCTGCCTTTTTGCCAGAGCCTGGCCCTCTGAGCTACACCAAAGCGATGCTGTTCATCGATAATCACAAAGCCCAGGTTTTTGAAACTAACAGATTCTTCAATCAAAGCGTGTGTTCCAATCAGCAACTGTAGTGAACCATTTTCCAATTCCTCACTTATCTTCCTGCGGTGGGCTTTTTTAGTTGAACCGGTAAGCAAATCCAGTGTGATGTTCATCTCCTTCAGCAATTGGCTGATGCTGTGGTAATGCTGGTTGGCCAGTATTTCAGTAGGCGCCATGATACACGTCTGGTATCCATTGTCCAGGGCGATCAGGATAGACATCAAAGCCACTACCGTCTTGCCGCTACCCACATCCCCCTGGAGCAGCCTGTTCATTTGTTTCCCTGATCCCATGTCGGCCCTGATCTCCCTGACTACTTTTTTTTGGGCATTTGTCAGGGTAAAAGGAAGATGGTCGCGGTAAAAATCATTCAGATAATCCCCAACTTTACCAAACCTTACACCTGTAATCTGTTCTCTTAGATTTTGCTTATTTTGGAGAATTTGCAATTGAATGAAAAGCAATTCCTCGAACTTCAATCGTTTGATGGCGCTATCTATAATCCTGGTGTTTTCAGGAAAGTGTATATTGATCAACGCCTGTTTTCGATCGAGGAGTTTGTAATGTTTGGTCAGGTAATCCGGCATCGTTTCCCTGATGCTTTCGCCTGTTTGATTCAGCAGATTGCGGATGAGTTTGCTGATACCCTTGCTGCCGAGTCCACTATTCTTTAGTTTTTCTGATGAACTATAAATTCCTTCCAGTCCCTGACCCACAAGTTCATCTTCACCTTCAATATAATCTTCAATTTCAGGGTGGACGAAGTTGAAAGTGTTTTTATAGACAGATGGCTTCCCGAAAACAGTGTAGACATTATCAGGAGTAAAACGCTTCTTTATCCATGACAACCCCCGAAACCAGACCAGGTCGATTGTTCCGGTATCATCGCTGAAAATAGCCGTAATATACCTTGTACGTTTGTCTCCAACAGAAACCAGGTTAGTAACTTTACCACGCAACTGGAAATAGGCAGAATCATTGGTTACATCTTTTACCTTATAAAACTTGCTTTTATCGATGTAGCGGAAAGGATAATAATTCAGAAAATCATCAAAAGTCTCAACCCCAAGTTCCTTTTTCAGCACTTCAGCCCGCCTGGGGCCAACACCTTTGAGGTAAGTGATTTCAGTTCTAAAAATATCCGTCATTGAGAAATTGCGATTGTTTTACAAATGTAATCTTCTGCCCGAATTTATACCAAAACAGCAGATGGATTTATGTTTTTAATGACGGATTGATGTAGAGCTTTACAGATTTTCGGGTAAAAAAAAACTCCCCAAAATAGGGGAGTTTTCAATTCTTTACGATGGTGCTTAATAATTCCACAGGTTTTCTTCAAACAGCAACAGATCATGCTTGATGCGTTCTGCTTCCAGCAATGCATCCACGCCTGTAGCGTATTGTGAAATACGTCTGTCGAATACATTCTGTTCTTTATAAACGTAACTATCGAACAACCTTTTCCAGAATAACTCATCGTAGCTGATACGGGCTGCAGAGTTGAACTCATTAAAGACCAGTGCCTGTGAAAAAACCTCTCTCGATTCCGGGTAAGAAATCCAGAACAGTGGTTCTGTCACTTCCTGACCATTACGTTCTTTGATCATTACCGGGCAGACAGCCTGGATACGAACCATCATCTGGGAACGCTTGCTATCGAAATACCAGTCTTCTTTAACCCTCAATCTCATTACCTTGGTATGATCAAACTCGGTATAGATTACTGTATCGTATTCTTCATAAGGTGGATTAGGACGCTGCATGATCTGATATAGGGAGTCGGTTTGTCGTCCGATGACTTCATTGTAGGTGATTGGCACCAGCAATTCATCGGTACTGGAGATATCATAGGCTGTTAGCTGGCCTTCTTTCATGGCATCCAACACAACCACAATAAATGATTTCCAGTCTGCCTGAGTTTCAATCGGAAAATAAAATTTCTGGTTGAACTTTTGTCTGAAATCAATTTCTCTCCAAATCCTTTTTGACCACATTACGTCTGCTTGCCTGATGTAAGGATAAGGGACCGGCTTTTTCTCTTTAATTCCTTCATTATCGTAAAGTCCGTCCGTAGGCGCCTCATCTACAATCTGCGCAATCGAGTTCATCGAAAACACCATTGCGATGGCAAATAAGGCAAGAAACAATCTTTTCATTGTATTGTTATTTACGTTTATTTCAATTCAAGGTTTATCGGGTTCAGGCTCCTGATTGAACCGTCGGGTCCTTTGGCCTGTATATTTTCAAAGAAAAACTTTTGCTTGCGCTTTCCACCGCGAATGATACCGTTAATTTCGTCAGTAAAGCGGTTTCCTCTTACATTTTTCGGAATCCAGTCACCATTGATGATGGTTGCAAACGTGTATCCGGTAACCTCATAATAGATTTCAAATTCAAAGTCTCTCATATTCGGAATGATGGCTCCGGCAGCAAGCAGCCTGTTTTTGTCCATCTTACCATCTGATTGTCCAGCTATCTCAGCATTAGGTGTTGGAACACGTTTCACACGAAACTCAACTGTTCCGAGGATGAGGTCTTTCTTTTCAACCACAGCCGTTGCGCTGATATTGGTTCTGGAAACTCCTTTTGGCATCGAGTTAATTCTGACAGTCCAGTCTTTACCATCCGCATCTCTCTTAAGCACACCATGACCAATAGAAGTATTGATGTTTTCATCAGGAATACCTGGAGCCGAGATTGCAACCGGGTTATCCACACCGATGTACAGAACATTCATCTTCAGAGGCGCGACAGTCAAAGCAGGAGGTGCAACAATATAACCGCCTTTGAAATGATAAGGCGTCATTTTATTTGTTGCGGGGTCAACCATTTCGATAACACCTGCATACTTTTGAATACCGACAGTACTTCCAGGGAATTCAAGTTTACCGGATCCGGCCTGTCCTTCAATCACTATAGCACGACTCATATTTTGTTCGGTGAGCGTGTCAGCGCCCGGCAAAACTCTAATTGTCGCCTCCAATTGCTTATCAATTGCAGCAACAAGTACATCTGCCTCATATTTTTGACCTTGCAACACATAAGTGCTCTTAGGGATTACTTTGGCTTTAATTTCATCAAACTTAAAGTCAGTTTCTGATACTGAACTGTACAGATAGTTAATAGCAATAAATTCCGCTGTATTAACTTCTCCAATAATCCGGTTGAGGATAGTAATATCCGCAGCGAGAATAGTTGTGTAAAAATTATGTTGTCCCCAGTCCTGTCTTCTTCCATCAGCATCCCTGTATACAACGCCATCCATATCGGTGATCAGGCCTATTTTCCTGGAATCAGAAGGAAGTTTCATTGCATCAAGAACACTTTTACGGAATTCATCCATCCTGGCGCCCAAAACATATGCCTCTCCGGAGCCGCTAATATCTCCTCTTTCAACCATATAATTTGATACCCGGTCGTACTTATCCTTAGACGGAACTTTCACCAATTCCAGAAATTGCTGATGCTCTCCGTTAATGACTGTATCTTTATAATAGCGCTCGCTGACTTCCTCGTCACTTTTCCTTTCAGCATACTTAATCAGTGTAAATTTCAGATCTACAATATATGCCCGTAAATCATTTGCCTCAGATCTTAATTCCGTAGCGGTATTATAATATTTACCAACTTTATCCGGGTTCAAGCTGTATTGCATTTCAAACTTAACATAGGAGTCTTTGATCTTAGAGCTGATGCTGGCGTTTGTACTTTCTATCGATTCATTGACCACAAGGAAGGCATCTAGAATCTCTTTTGATACATTCAGTGCCAGCAGGGCTGTCAGCACCAAATACATCATGGCAATCATTTTTTGCCGTGGGGTTTCCTTATATCCTGCCATTTTTAATTTTTTTTGTTAATGGAATGTTTGTGATAAAATCATTTATTTATTAACCATTAACATTCATGGCGGTCAGCATATTTCCGTATACCTTGTTCAATGAACTCATCCTGTTTGTTAAGGTGGAAAGCTGATCTGTAAATTCTGATGTTGATGCCGTTGATTGTTCCAGTTTATCGAGGAAAGTACTCATGGTAACATGTAGCTTTTCTGAAGATTCAACTGCTTTATTGGTTCCCTGCAACTGGATTTCATAAATTGCGTTCAAGGCAGCAAGGTTTTCAGCGATCTTACGCAATTGCTCATTGTAGGCATCTCCTTCAACAGCAGTAAAATCGAGAGCTGTAACAGATTTTGACAACACCTCGGCTGATTTGGAATAGCTTTCGGCAAGACTGGAAGCTGATTTGGTGGCAGAGTTTACTGAGAATGCAAACTCTTCTGTCGCGTTCATATCGCTTTTCAGGGTTTCAGTAGCCTGAACGTAAGCGGAAGCAAGTGAATGGGCACCATCAGTAACACCCTGAAGACTTTCTGCATATTCACCTGTTGCCGTTGCATCTTTGGAAACGGTTTCGCCAAATACTTTTGTCGATTCGGTGGCATTCTTTACATTGGTTGTAAATTCGCTTGTGGCAGCAGCAGCACCGGTGAGATCGGTAAGCTGTTCAGCATGGTCTGAGAGTTTAGCCATACCCACTCCTAACCGGTCAACTGTCTTTTGATCAAGCTGGGCCTTTTCAAGCATTTCATCAAGACGCTGTGTAGGAGATTTACGCTTTGCGAGTTCGCCGCCCTTAACACCGTGGTACATTCCTGCCAATTCAGGATAAACAAGACTCCAGTCGGGGTCAACAAAAGGTGGCTCCCATGCAGCGAAAAAGAAAATGATCGCTTCGGTGCCAAGTCCGACGATCAGCATAATGTCGGCACCAGGATAGTGGTTAATCTTAAACAGCGCACCAAGCAATACAACTGATGCACCAAGACCATATACCTTACCCATGAAATTTCTATAACGTCTAGTGTGTGTGAAATCAAATAAGCCCATGATTATCTAAATTTTTTTAATGGTTAAACTTTTTTAAATCTGATTATTGAATTATTAATTATAAACTCTTGAAGCCTTGTTTGGGTTGTCACCTTTATTTCTACCAAGGTAAGGCTGGATGGTACGGAAACCGACATATGATTTTGCTGTATCCTGATACTCATACGCGCGGGTTGTTACCTGAAGGTAATGTGCGATATCTTTCCAGGAACCACCACGTACAACTTTTCGTTTCATTACCGGTGGATCATCTTCTTTAGCATTGTAAGTGTAGTTGGGATTCATGTCCCAGGTAAAGTTATATGATGAAGGGTCGAATGCACTGTTGGTCCATTCGGCTACATTTCCTGCCATATCATAAAGCCCCCAATCATTCGGCGGATAATGGGCAACAATTACTGTACGCAATCCGCCATCAGCGATGTAGTTACCACGCATTGGTTTAAAGTTAGCAAGGAAACATCCCTTTTCATTTCTTGTATAAGGTCCTCCCCAGGGATATGGGTTGAGCTGGTATCCTCCTCTGGCAGCCCATTCCCATTCAGCTTCCGTTGGAAGACGGAATTCTGACAGGGCAACCTCACCTTTCTGGGATTGCAATTTGCTGTTGAGGTATTCTGTTCTCCAGATACAGAAGGCACGAGCCTGCCTCCAGTTTACACCAACTACCGGATAATGGTCATATGCCGGATGCCAGAAATATTTTTCGGTTAAAGGATCATTAAAAGAATAGGTGTAGTCATGTATCCATGATAAGGTATCCGGATAAACGGAAATCATTTCGTTTCTCACATAAACTGATCTGTCTCGCATACCCTGAGGACGGTTTGCCAGTCCGGCATTCCTGTAATCACCTTTCTCTGTAAAATCCTTGCGAGCTGCCGCATGCAGGTCAACCCAATAATAGGAGTACATCAGTTTTCGTGAATCTATTTCTTTATGGCGGAAATACCGCTCATGTTCAGGCAGGTACATTTCTTCCAGCGCATCCCTTACATCCTGGTCTTCACTGCTCCATTCCAGATCAGTTTCCCAGTTCAGGTATGGTGGATCATAGATCTCCCCTGTCTTCTCATTCTCCTCAATAAGAAACTCTTCAGGCCGAACATCACCAAGTAATGTTCGTGCTATTGAATCCCTTACCCAAAATACGAACTGTCTGTATTCGTCATTGGTGATTTCAGTTTCATCCATAAAGAATGCTGAAACTGAGATAGTTTTTGGCTGAACCAGATAGCTATTGGTGATGTCTTCATCAGCAGCTCCCATAGTGTAGCTTCCCTGCGGAATAAAAACCATTCCGTATGGATCAGGTTGGTAAAATGGCTTGGATTTTTTCCGCGTACCAACCAATTCACCATTCCCAGAATTGCTACAACTCGCCAAAAAGGCAACGACGATTAAGTATAATACCAGTCTTTTCATCTTTAACAAATTGATTTATTGCGATTAATCTATTATCATGTTTTGATTTGAGCCCCCAAAAATAAAAAAATAAACCATCTGTCAGCCTATTTGATTTATTAACCGATAATTAAACTACAGATATCTTGTATTTTTATAACTTGTTTTCGAGCGGTCGCCTTTTATTTTAAAGCAATAGCCAAGGCTAACTTCATGGCTTCCTGGAATTGCCAACCGCATGGTGTTAAGGTCATAGGAATAACTTATTTTAAATTCCTTAAACTTCACACCGACGATAAAACCTACAGATTCCTGAAAACGGTAGTTCAGACCGGCCCAAAACTTATCATTGTATTTAACGACTGCTGTTACATTATATTGTGTTGACGCCAAATCACTTATTACCATTACTGAAGGGATAATTTCAAACATCGGGCTGCGAGGAAAAACAAAAGAGTATCCACCGGTTAAATAAAAAGTTCTATCAGTCAGTAAGACCGCTTCTTCCAAAGGACTGATCTTCTTAAACTGGGATTGCAAAAAGTTGTCTACCGATACGCCAAAGTAATACCTGCCGGGCTGGTTGAGGAATATCCCAAAAGCTCCATCTATTCTCAGATCACTCACTTCTGAAGTAGGTAGAATGGGATCCTCTTTCACCGGTTTTAGTTTTGATCCGTCAATACTTCTGTTGATGAGATTAAGTCCTAATCCGATTCCCAGTTTACCTATTGACATATCGAGGTGAAATGAATAATCAATTTTAAGAATGATATCGCTTTGCTGACCCAGCTTGTCCTGGATGATTGACCCCCCCAAACCACCATGAAAAAGTCTTATTGGAGAATCGATAGTTATCAGAAAATCCTGCGGGGATACCACATCGCCATACTGATCCTTAAAGCCTGCCCATTGTTGCCTGTAAATACCATTTATACAAATACCTTCGCTCAATCCGGCATAAGCGGGATTGACAAACATAAAAGTGTTATAGTACTGGGTAAAAATAGGCGCCTGTTGTCCATAACCTTCCTGTAAAAGAAAGAAAAATAATGGGGCCAGTATGTATAAAATCCTTCGCTTCAATCCTGCAATTTAAAGATGGGCTAATGTATAAAATTTCTATCTATAAACTTTACTTCTCTACTTATTGTTGCCCTGGTGACAAATTAATTTTTATTACTGTTGCAGCACACGTATAAATCAAGTCCGGTTTTTTTTCAATTTGTATTTTTCCAATTGAAAATACTTTGGCCCTTCAGGCTTCAAAATACTTTCAAACAATATGATTTCATTTACTTCGACCTCCTGAAAAAAAGTTTTCTTATACCGGTCAATATTTTGCTGAAAATGGTCTTTATCCACCAATTCTTTTATTCTTCCAACCGTGAAGTGAGGAACAAAGTTTTGGCGGTCATTTGGAAAACCGGCCTCATCAAGTTTTTCCAATAGCAAATTGCCGAGATTTTTTAGGTGTGCATACTCTTCTATGCCAAACCAGATCACCCTGGGATTGTACCTGCTCCCAAAAATGCCGACATCTGTGATTTGCATTTTAAAAGATTCTTGTGATGAAGCTATCGGCTTAAATACACGAGATATGCCACTTATTTTATCATCAGGTGTTTCCCCAAAGAATTTTAATGTAAGATGCATGTTTTCGGGTTCTACCCATTTGATGCTGTCATTCTTCAAAGACTTCCTGAGGCGGTAATAGTATTTGAGGAGATTCTCGTCCGGATATATTTTAATTGCGGCAAAAAGACGTTTCATAACAGTGGAGGATTAACTATCAATTATTATTCCAAAAGTTTGTAGATTTGCGACCGATTGGTTGGTTAATGGTTAATGGTTAATGGTTAATGGTTAATGGTTAATGGTTAATGGTTAATGGTTAATGGTTAATGGTTAATGG
>JAUXDH010000024.1 GCA_030618545.1 Chlorobiota bacterium | reverse complement strand
TTGACAAGATATGGCTTTTTCTTTTTTCTACGCTGTTTCCTTAAAATGTTAACCGAAGTTTAACCCCCGGTTACATCGCTTGATTCCAGTATGTCTATGAACTCTTTATTCGTTTTTGTCCGCAGGTATGTTTAAATTACCTGCTTAAAACGGGGTGCAAAAGTAGTAACCTTTTTTAATATAACAACACCTTCTGCAAAAAAAAATTATCGGTTTTTTTAGTGGCAATCTATACTGTTACTATACAGTGATTTATGCCGGGAAATATTTTTAAACCTACTTCAAAAACTTGAATTCTTTTCCAGGATAAATTGCTGTACTACCCAATAATTCTTCAATACGAAGCAACTGGTTATATTTGGCAATTCTGTCGGAGCGACTGGCAGAACCTGTCTTGATCTGGCCGGTGTTTAATGCTACAGCCAAATCAGCAATCGTAACATCTTCCGTTTCTCCCGACCGGTGACTTATCACAGCAGTATAGCCATTACGGTTGGCCATGTTCACAGCTTCGATAGTCTCGGTAAGTGTGCCAATCTGGTTAACCTTTATCAAAATAGAATTGGCTATGCCTTTATCAATTCCTTCTTTCAACCGTTTGGTATTGGTAACGAAAAGGTCATCTCCTACCAGTTGTACTTTGTCACCCATTTTGTCGGTCATTAGTTTCCATCCATCCCAGTCATCTTCAGCCATGCCATCCTCTATCGAAACGATTGGATACTTGTCAACCCATCCATTCCAGTAATCAACCATTTCAGCAGGTGTAAGCTTTTCTCCCGTAGACCATTTCAGGTGGTACACATTTTCGTCCTCTAGGTAGTATTCAGATGATGCCGGGTCGAGAGCCATAAAAATATCTTCTCCGGCTTTATAACCGGCCTTGTCGATCGCTTCAAGAATTACTTTAACAGCTTCTTCATTGGATTTCAAATTGGGAGCAAAACCGCCTTCATCACCTACATTGGTCGAATAACCTGATTTTTTAAGAACAGCTTTCAAGTGATGGAACACTTCAACACCCATCCTGACTGCATGGCTGAAATTTTCTGCTCCTATCGGCATAATCATGAACTCCTGGAAGTCAATACTGTTATCGGCATGGGATCCGCCATTCAAAATATTCATCATCGGAATTGGTAAAGTCTTCGCGTTAACACCTCCAATATAACGATACAAAAACTGATTAGCTTCCTGTGCAGCAGCATGAGCAACAGCCAGTGAAACACCAAGAATTGCATTTGCTCCAATTTTAGCCTTGTTAGGTGTACCATCAATTTCAAGCATGCGGTTATCAATCTCTACCTGCTCACTTACAAAGTATCCTTCAAGTTCTTCTGACAGAATTTCGTTGACATTATTTACGGCTTTCAATACACCTTTTCCCAGATAGGAATCTTTGTCCCCATCCCTCATCTCCACTGCCTCGTGAACACCGGTTGAGGCTCCTGAAGGAACGGCTGCACGACCTACAACTCCGTTGTCGGTGTAAACATCAACCTCAACAGTTGGGTTTCCCCTGGAATCGAGGATTTGTCTTGCATGGATATTAGCTATTTGACTCATGTTTGTGTAGTTTTAAATGAGGGGCTAAAGTATTAAAAAAAAAGGATGAAACCTTGCAGCCTCATCCTCTTCATGCGTTTGTATCTTTGAAACATCAATCTTCCTTCTTATCTTTTTTTTCTTCCTCAGGCTTTTCTTCCTTTACCTCTTCCTTTGCTTCTGCATCTGGCCCCTCTTTAGGATCTGCTTTCGCCTTAGCTTCGGTTTTCGCTTTAGCCTTAGGCTCTTCTTTAACTTCTTCCACAGTTTCTACCACAGGGGCTTCAACTTTGGCAGCAACTTCTTCGGTCTTCTTCTTACCACCACGACGGCGACGACCGGTTTTAGCTTTTTTGGCAGTCTTCTCGGCAAGCATATTTTCATTGTAATCAACCAGTTCGATCATGGCCATATCAGCATTGTCACCAAGCCGGTTGCCCAGTTTAATGATCCGGGTATATCCACCGGGGCGATCACCAACTTTAGAAGAAACTTCCCTGAAAAGTTCGGTTACGGCTTGCTTATCCTGAAGGTAGCTAAAAACAACCCTTCTGGAATGTGTGGAATCCTCTTTTGCCTTTGTGATCAATGGCTCAACATAAGACCTGAGGGCCTTAGCTTTGGCAACTGTCGTGTTAATTCTTTTATGTAAGATCAGGGAAGTAGCCATATTCGACAGCATGGCTTTTCTGTGAGGAGTTGTCCTTCCCAGGTGGTTAAAACTCTTTCTGTGTCTCATCTCGCTTAATCCTTATCCAATTTATACTTGCTTGTATTCATCCCAAACTCGAGATTTTTACTCATAACCAATTCGTCAAGTTCAGCCAGCGATTTCTTGCCAAAATTCCTGAATTTGAGCAGGTCATTTCTGTTGTAAGCAACCAGTTCACCCAGTGTTTCCACATCTGCTGCCTTGAGACAGTTCAACGCCCTAACCGATAGGTCGAGGTCAACCAGCTTGGTTTTCAGCAACTGGCGAACGTGAAGGGTGTTTTCGTCAAATTCTTCCGTAACTGACCTTTCTTCTGTTTCAAGGGTGATCTTTTCATCAGAAAACAGCATGAAATGGTGGATCAGAATTTTGGCAGCTTCTTTCATGGCATCTTTCGGATGAATAGAGCCATCAGTTTCAATATCGATCACCAGTTTTTCATAGTCTGTTTTTTGCTCAACCCTATAATCTTCAATGTGGTATTTCACATTTTTGATCGGGGTATGAATTGAATCGATAGAAACAGTTCCCAAAGAAGCGTTAGGGTCCTTGTTTTCCTCTGCCGGTACATAACCTCTGCCTTTGGTGATAGTTAGTTCCATGCTCAGTTTAACTGAAGGATCAAGGTTACAAACAACCTCTTCAGGATTGAGCACCTGAAATACAGATAAAAACTTATTGATATCACCAGCCTTAAAGACTTCCTGATCGCCAATAACGATGTTTACCTTTTCACTGTGTTCATTTTGGATCTGTTGTTTGAAACGGATCTTCTTAAGGTTCAGAACGATTTCGGTTACATCCTCAACAATACCATCGATGGTAGAAAATTCATGAACCACTCCATCGATCCTGACATTGGTGATAGCAAAACCTTCTAATGAAGATAGAAGGATCCTGCGAAGGGCATTGCCGATTGTCATACCAAATCCAGGTTCAAGGGGACGAAACTCAAATGACCCAGAATAGTCAGTTGCATCGTTCATGATTACCTTATCGGGTTTTTGAAATGCTAAGATTGCCATAGTTTATTTTATACTTTAAAAGTTCTAATGCTCTGGTTAATTATTACTTGGAGTACAACTCAACGATCAGTTGTTCTTTAATATTCTCTGGAATTTCCTCACGTGGAGGATAATTGAGGAATCTACCGTTCATTTTTTCATCATCCCATTCAAGCCATGAAAACGACTTATTGGCACCGGCCAGGGATTCGGTAATAGCTTCGAGGCTTTTTGATTTTTCGCGAACACCGATGATATCACCCTCTTTAAGAGAATAAGATGGAATGTTCACAATTTCACCGTTAACAGTAATATGCCTGTGCGAAACCAATTGACGTGCACCTGCCCTGGTAGGGGCAATACCTAAACGGAACACGACGTTGTCGAGGCGTGCTTCGATGAGTTTCAGCAGGTTTTCACCTGTAATACCTTTTTTACGGGATGCTTTAACAAATACATTACGGAATTGTTTTTCCAGAATACCGTAAGTGTATTTTGCCTTCTGCTTTTCCTGAAGCTGAATACCATATTCCGACTGTTTCCTTCTTTTCCTCGTCTGACCATGTTGACCGGGAGGAAAATTCTTTTTTTCCAGGAATTTATCAGGACCATAGATCGGGTCGCTGAACTTGCGTGCAATTTTCGATTTTGGGCCTATATATCTTGCCATGATTTAATTATTAAACGTCTTATAATTAGTTGAATTACACCCTTCTTCTTTTGGGCGGACGGCATCCATTGTGTGGTAAAGGAGTTACGTCAACAATTTCCATAACCTCAATACCATTTGAGTGGATGGTGCGAATGGCTGATTCTCTTCCGGCTCCGGGACCTTTAACGTAAACTTTCACTTTACGAAGACCCATGTCGTATGCAACTTTGGTGCAATCTTCGGCTGCCATCTGAGCCGCATAAGGAGTATTCTTTTTAGAGCCCCTAAAACCCATCTTTCCTGATGAAGCCCATGAAATCACCTGTCCGGCCTCATTGGTTAAAGAAATGATAATATTGTTGAAAGAAGCTTTGACATAAGCTTTCCCAACCGGTTCAACCTTTACTACCTTTCTCTTTGTACTTCTGGTTTTCTTTGCCATAACTTATCTGTTACTTGACTTTAATTACTATTTAGTAGCCTTTTTCTTATTTGCAACGGTTTTCTTACGTCCTTTTCGGGTCCTTGCGTTATTCTTGGTGGTTTGCCCACGAACCGGAAGACCGATACGATGCCTGATACCACGGTAAGTACCGATATCCTGCAAACGCTTGATGTTCATCTGGATTTCCGAACGCAACTCACCCTCCACTTTCGCTGTGTCGCCAATGACTGTGCGGATGCGGTTCTGTTCGTCATCTGTCCAGTCCTGAGCTTTCTTATCCCATTCAATCTCAGCCGCTGTAAGTATCTGTTGAGCTTTGCTTCTGCCTATACCGAAAATATAGGTCAAGGCGATTTCGCCTCTTTTGTTGTTCGGGATGTCAATTCCAGCAATTCTAGCCATAATTTTTCCTTTTATCGTTGTTTATCAATGTCCTTATTACCCTTGTCTCTGTTTGAACCTGGGGTTCTTTTTGTTGATGATGTAGAGTCTTCCCTTACGACGAACGATTTTGTCCTCGGGAGTCCTTTTCTTAATTGATGCCCTGATTTTCATAGCCTCGTTACTTATATCTGAATGTTATTCTTCCTTTTGTCAAATCATATGGTGACATTTCAAGTTTCACACGGTCCCCTGGCAAGATCTTGATATAATGCATACGCATTTTACCTGAAATATGGGCAGTGATTATATGCCCGTTTTCGAGTTCTACACGGAACATCGCGTTTCCCAACGATTCGATGACCGTACCATCTTGCTCAATTGACTGTTGTTTTGCCATATGTCCTGACTACTTTTTATTTAATACTTCTTCAATAAAATCAAATGTTGATAACACATCTGCTTTTCCATTCCTCACTGCCACATTGTGCTCAAAGTGGGCCGAAGGTTTGGAATCCGCAGTGCGGATTGTCCAGCCATCACGATCCTGAACGACCTCCTTAACACCGAGGTTGATCATAGGTTCAATGGCCAATACCATTCCTGACTTTAGCTTGATGCCTGAACCTCTTCTTCCATAGTTGGGCACTTCCGGCTTTTCATGCAGGTTGCGTCCAACGCCATGACCTACAAGGTCCCTGACAACAGTATAACCAAAGCCTTCCACGTAATTCTGAACTGCAAAACCGATATCACCAATTCTTTTTCCAGCCATCGCCTGCTCAATGGCCAGGTATAATGACTCTTTAGTTCTTTCAAGCAATTGCCTGATATCTTCATCCACTTCACCTACTGTAAATGTGTAGGCTGAATCACCGTAGAAACCATTCATCAAAACCCCGCAATCGACGGATAGGATATCGCCTTCTATCAAAACCTGATCTCCGGGTATTCCGTGAACTACGGTATCATTAGGTGAGATACACAATGTTGCAGGAAAACCTCCGTATCCTTTGAAGCCTGGCACAGCACCATGATCCCTGATAAAGGTTTCAGCCACTTTATCTATCTCGGCGGTTGTGATTCCGGGCCTGATGATTTTAGCTACTTCGGCTAAAGTCTTACCAACAAGTAAAGAACTCTGTCTCTGTATTTCAATCTCTTCGTTTGTCTTGATAGGTATCATACGAAGATGATGATTTACATGCTGAAAGCTGACCTTCCCTTAATACGCCCTGACTTGGTTAAACCATCGTAATGGCGCATCAACAGGTAGCTTTCTATTTGTTGTAATGTATCGAGTACAACACCAACAAGGATCAGCAGCGAAGTTCCGCCATAGAACTGTGCAAACTGGCTGTTAACACCTGCCAGCATGGCAAATGCAGGCATAATGGCGATAAGCCCTAGAAAAATTGATCCCGGAAGGGTAATTCTCGACAATATATTATCTAAATACTCGGCGGTCTTTTTTCCTGGTTTCACACCGGGAATAAAACCTCCGTTCTTTTTCAAATCATCTGCCATCTGGTTCGGGTTAATCGTAATGGCAGTATAGAAATATGTAAACAGAATGATCATTACAAAGAAGGTGAAGTTGTACCAGAAACCTGTATAATCAGCAAAGGCTGATGCAAAACCGGAAAGTGCTTCCGAATCAGCAAACCCTACCAGTGTGATAGGCAGGAACATGATCGCCTGTGCAAAGATGATCGGCATTACTCCTGCTGAGTTTACTTTCAGCGGAAGATACTGACGAACACCACCATATTGCTTATTACCAACTATTCGTTTAGCATACTGAACCGGCACCCTTCTTGTTCCCTGCACCAGCAAGATGGTAAACAGGATAACGAATATGAGGATAACGATCTCCAGCATAAAATACACCAGACCTCCTCCCAGCGGTCCCATTTTAGATACAAACTCCTGGGCAAGTGACTGTGGTAACCTGGCAATGATACCAATCATAATGATCAACGAAATACCATTACCAATTCCCTTATCTGTGATCTTTTCACCCAACCACATAACAAATAATGTACCTGAAATCAGGATAACCGTAGATGAAAGCCAGAAATAAAATGGTGGCGTAGTTACGGCCATGCTGAAAGGTGTAATAGCTTGCGCAGGCAATTGTGACACGATATTGGCAATGTATGCCGGTGCCTGCAGGGCAACAATTATAACCGTCAGGTAACGTGTGATCTGATTGATTTTCCTTCTTCCGCTTTCTCCTTCACGCTGCAGCTTCTGGAAGTATGGAATAGCCATCCCCAATAGCTGGATAACGATAGAAGCAGAAATATAGGGCATGATGCCAAGTGCAAAGATTGAGGCATTGGAAAAGGCGCCACCGGAAAACATGTTCAGCAGTCCCATCAGCCCTTCGCTACCCTGCTGTTGCAGATTAGCAAGCTGATGCGGATCCACACCTGGCAATACCACATATGATCCTAAACGGTAGATCAAAATGATACCCAGTGTATAAAAGATCCTGTTACGTAACTCCTCTATCTTATATATATTTCGTAAGGTTTCTATAAACTTCCTCATCTACTCTTACATTTTTGTGGTTGTACCGCCTTGTGCTTCAATTGCTTCAATTGCAGTTTTTGAGAAAGCATGAGCGGTAACTTCCAGTTTCGCTTTCAATTCTCCCTGTCCCAATATTTTGATCAGATCGTTTTTTGAAGCCAGTCCGTTTTGAATTAACACTTCCTGGTTAATGGCTGATAATTTTTTATCATCCACCAGTTTTTGAAGTGTGCTGATATTAATAGCCCTGTATTCTTTTCTGTTGATATTCTTAAAACCAAACTTTGGTACACGGCGGAATAACGGCATTTGGCCACCTTCAAAACCGGATTTACGTTTGTAACCCGATCTGGACTGGGCGCCTTTATGTCCTTTGGTGGATGTGCCACCACGACCGGAACCTTGTCCACGTCCAATTCTTTTCTTGTTCTTTACAGAACCTTTTGCAGGTTTGAGATTGCTTAAATCCATTTCCTATTCGATTAAATTTCTTCGACCTTCAATAAATGTTTCACTTTCTCGATCATACCGAGAACCTGTGGGGTTGCTTCATGCTCTTTTGGCTTATGAAGTTTTTTAAGTCCCAGTGCCTCAAGTGTTAATTTCTGGCGCATTGGCCTGTTGATGGCGCTTCTTACCTGAGTGATTCTAACTTTACCCATTTTCTTCTCTCCTATCCGTTAAATACTGTATCTAATTCAACTCCACGAACCTGGGCAACAGTGTAAGGGTCGCGCATCTTTGACAATGCATCGATGGTTGCCTTCACTACCGAGTGAGGATTAGAAGAACCTTTTGACTTAGCCAATACATCTTTCACACCTACACTTTCCAGTACAGCTCGCATCGCACCACCGGCAATAACTCCGGTACCTGGCGCTGCAGGCTGAATATAAACCTGCGCTCCACTGTACTTACCAGTTTGCTGGTGAGGTAAAGTGCCTTTCATTACAGGAACCTTGATCAGGTGTTTCTTTGCATCATCAATACCCTTGGAGATAGCAGAAGTAACCTCCTTTGCCTTTCCAAGTCCGAAACCAACAACTCCGTTTTCATTACCAACCACAACGATGGCTGAGAAACTAAAAGTACGTCCACCTTTGGTAACCTTGGTAACCCTTTGTATGCTTACCAGCCTGTCTTTAAATTCGATCTCGCTGGATTTTACTCTTTTAACGTTTGCGTTTGACATAGTACCTTAAAATTTTAGTCCGCCTTTACGTGCAGCTTCAGCAAGTGATTTAACCCTGCCATGATACAAATAACCATTCCTGTCGAAAACAACAGTTTCGATACCGGCTTTGGTTGCCTGGTCAGCAATCAGCTTACCAACTTTTTCAGCCTGTCCGGTTTTATTGATCTTGTCGTCGCCAATCGACTCATCTGTGGATGAGGCTGAAAACAGCGTTTTGCCACTATCGTCATCAATTAGCTGCACATAGATCTGTTTGTTGCTTCTGAAAACCGACATCCGTGGCCTCTCGGCAGTACCGTTGATCGTCTTACGGATCCTCATTTTGATCCTGAACCTGCGATATGCTTTTTTATTTTTTATTCCCATTTTTTTCGGGTTTTTCCAGTTATCAGTTTATTACGATTTTACTTTTCAGCGCCGGCTTTACCCAGTTTCTTCCTGAGTACTTCACCCTGGAATTTAATTCCTTTACCCTTGTATGGTTCAGGCTTACGTAACGAACGGATTTTGGCAGCTACCTGTCCAAGTAACTGTTTGTCGGCTGAGCTCATTTTGATCTGCGGATTCTTTCCTCTTTCAATAACAGTTTCAACTTTGATCTCAGGAGGCAGTTCAATAAAAATATGGTGTGAATAACCAAGGGAAAGGTCAAGGACTTGTCCTTTTGCTTCCACCTTATAACCAACACCAACCAATTCCTGAACTGTCGAATATCCTTCCGTTACTCCCTTTACCATATTGTTGATAAGGGATCTGTAAAGTCCGTGCTTTGACTTGTGATCTTTACTTTCTGTCGGGCGTTCCAAAACGATCTTACCATTTTCGTGCTTAACTTTGATGGCCGGATCAACGAGCTGTTCAAGCTCGCCCAGTTTACCTTTCACCTTAATCCTGTTGGAATCAGTGATGGTAATCTCAACACCCTCGGGAACTACGATCGGTAATTTTCCAATACGTGACATTGATCTTTCTCCTGTTTTTAACTTACATAACAAATTACTTCACCGCCCACATTCATGTTCCTGGCTTCCTTGTCGGTGATCACACCGCTTGAAGTGGACAGGATGGCGATACCGAGTCCGTTCAACACGCGTGGCAATTCATTTGCATTCACATACTTGCGCAATCCTGGTGTGGATACACGCTCAAGCTTGGTGATAGCAGGAATCTTTGTCACCGGATGATATTTCAGGGCAATCTTAATTTTTCCCTGAAGGTTGTCGTCCTCGAATTTATAGTTCAGAATATACCCTTTTTCAAAAAGTATTTTCGTGATATTCTTTTTCAGATTTGAGGCGGGAATCTCGACCAGCTTATGTTTAGCTGCGACAGCGTTCCTGACTCTTGTTAAATAATCTGCAATTGGATCAGTATTCATCTGACTCTACTTTTTTTATAATTATTACCAACTGGTTTTCTTAACACCCGGAATCAATCCCTTCAATGCCATCTCACGGAAATTGATACGTGAAACACCAAACTGCCTCATATATCCTTTTGGCCTTCCACTTAACTGGCAACGGTTGTGCAAACGCACAGGTGACGCGTTGCGTGGCAGTTTCTGGAGAGCTTCATAATCTCCGGCTGCTTTCAACTCTTCACGCCTGGCAGCATATTTCTCTACCATTTTTGCTCTTTTGCGCTCACGCGCTTTCATTGACTCTTTTGCCATGAGTATCTATTTTTTTTGATTCTTGAATGGTAATCCAAATTCTTTTAACAGGGCAAATGCCTCCTGGTCGGTTTTAGCAGTTGTCACAATTGTAATGTCCATGCCATTGATCTGTGTCACCTTATCGATTTCTATCTCGGGAAAGATCAGTTGCTCAGTAACACCAAATGTGTAGTTACCGCGGCCGTCAAAACCTTTGTCGTTGATACCTCTGAAGTCACGTACACGTGGCAATGCCACTGAGACTAACCTATCGAGAAACTCATACATGTTCACTCCGCGAAGTGTAACCCGTACTCCGATTTGATTTCCCTTTCTGAGTTTAAAGTTAGAGACGTCCCTTTTTGAGACTGTAGGAACAGCCTTTTGTCCTGTAATGGATGACATTTCGGCAATGCCTACATCAATTAGTTTCTTGTCAGTTAGCGCGGCACCAATTCCCTGGTTGATCGCTATCTTGGAGAGTTTGGGCACCTGCATAACTGATTTGTAACCAAATTGTTTGGTCAGTGCAGGAACAATCTCTTCCCTGTATTTCGTTCTTAATCTCGGTTGACTTTTCATTACTAGATCACCTCCCCTGTTTTTTTAGAATAACGCACTGATTTTCCAGACTTTTCATCATTTTTTCTACCGATACGGGTTGGTTTGCCTGATTTATCAACTATCTTAAGGTTCGATATATGAACAGTAGCTTCCTTCTTAATAATACCACCCTTAGGGTTATCAGCGTCCGGACGCGTGTGTTTTGAAACCATATTCACACCTTCCACGATAGCTCTTTCTTTTTCGGTGTCAACCATCAATACCCGGCCCGATGAGCCTTTGTGGTTGCCTGATATCACCATCACGTTATCACCTTTTTTTATATGCAGCTTAGTCATATCTAATTTTTTCAATATTAAAGCACCTCCGGTGCAAGTGATACGATTTTCATGTATTGCTTTTCACGCAATTCCCTTGCTACAGGGCCGAAGATACGGGTACCGATCATTTCGCCTGTTGGGTTGAGTAAAACAACTGCGTTATCATCAAAGCGGATATAAGATCCGTCATTCCTGCGTACTTCTTTTCTTGTTCTCACAACTACTGCCCTGGCAACCGCGCCTTTTTTAATATTGCCTGAAGGCAGGGCGTTCTTAATAGTCACCACAATCTGGTCACCGATAGAAGCATAGCGTCTTTTGGTTCCTCCAAGAACCCTGATGCAAAGTACTTCCTTTGCTCCGCTGTTGTCAGCTACTGCAAGTCTTGATTCCTGTTGTATCATGGTTATTTTGCTCTTTCAAGGATTTCTACTAATCTCCAGTTTTTATTCTTGCTCAATGGCCTGGTTTCCATTATCCGAACAGTATCTCCTATGTTGCACTCATTCTTCTCATCGTGTGCAACGAATTTATTCGTCTTCTTGACAAACTTGCCATAGACAGGATGTTTGTAAAGGCGTTGGATCTGGACCACAATGGATTTTTCCATTTTATTGCTGACGACCAATCCGGTTCTTTCTTTCCTCAGGTTCCTTTTTTCCATTGCTATGATTCCTTATTGTTTTGTTCCTCTAGTTGTCTATTCCTCAGTTCTGTTTTCAAACGTGCAATCGTCTTGCGATTTGCGCTGATCTGATGAGGATTATCCAAAGGGGATACAGCGTGGTTTAATCTCAGTCGGGTGAGGTGCTTCAGCTCCTCTTCAAGCCTCTCCTGAAGTTCGACTGTTCCCATTTCTTGTATCACTTGCTGTTTCATCTTCCTAATTATTATTCAGTGTAGTCTCTTCTTACGATGAACTTCGTTTTAACAGGTAATTTCTGTGCAGCCAGTCTTAAAGCCTCTTTGGCAATTTCCAGAGGAACACCATCGGTTTCAAACATTATTCTGCCAGGGGTAACACGTGCTACAAAATATTCAGGAGCGCCTTTACCTTTACCCATACGTACCTCAGCAGGTTTTTTTGTTACCGGCTTATCCGGGAAAATCCTGATCCATATCTGTCCTTCACGCTTCATGTAACGGGTAACTGCCTGACGAGCTGCCTCTATCTGACGACCTGTAATCCAACTCTGCTCCATTGTCTTAATACCGAATGAACCGAAGGCCAACTGATGTCCTCGCTGAGCGTTGCCTTTCATCTTGCCCTTCTGCTGCTTTCTGTATTTTGTTTTCTTAGGTTGTAACATGCCTGTTTAAATTATGATGTTAACGACTTACCGTTCAATTATCTTCTTCTTCCTCTTGGACGGCCGCCACCTTTCTGTGCCTGACCTCTTTGCTTACCACCACCAATGGTAGTAGGAACAATCTCAGGTTTGCCATAAATTTCGCCTTTGAAAATCCATACCTTGATACCAATACGGCCATAGGTAGTATGTGCTTCAACCAATGAGTAATCAATATCGGCACGCAAAGTGTGCAATGGGATACGACCTTCTTTGTATTGCTCGGTACGTGCCATTTCAGCGCCACCGAGTCTTCCGGAGATCAATACCTTGATACCTTCAGCTCCAAGACGCATGCTGGATGCGATGGAAGTTTTGATGGCACGACGAAATGAAATCCTGCCTTCAATCTGTTTTGCGATGTTGGTGGCAACAATCTGCGCATCCAGTTCAGGTCTTTTAATTTCAGAAATGTTGATCTGAACTTCTTTGCCGGTCAGCTTCTTCAACTCTTCTTTCAGCTTATCCACTTCCTGTCCGCCTTTACCGATGATGATACCAGGGCGTGCTGTGTGGATGGTAACTGTAACCAACCTGATGGTACGTTCGATCATAATCTTCGACACACCTGCTTTTACAAGACGCGCATTCAGATACTTTCTGATCTTATCGTCCTCAACAAGCTTCTCTGAGAAATTCTTACCTCCGTACCAGTATGAATCCCATCCTTTAATGATTCCTAACCTGAGTCCTATTGGATTAGTCTTTTGTCCCATTATCTGATTTATTTATCGCTTTTTACAGTTTCTTTTACTTCTACTTCCTCAACCTCAGGCTGATTGCGGTTTCCAACAACCAGTGTTACGTGATTGGAACGCTTTCTGATGCGGTGTGCCCTTCCCTGGGGAGCTGGCCGAATACGCTT
Organism: Chlorobiota bacterium; assembly: GCA_030618545.1. Lineage (GTDB taxonomy): Bacteria > Bacteroidota > Bacteroidia > Bacteroidales > F082 > JAADID01. Next base: position 9,368 of record JAUXDH010000024.1, on the reverse strand, counting down.
CAGCATTCTTCCACTGTCAACAAAGATATCCTGGATGTAAAGCTGGTTCTCTTCAAGGCGTACACCTTCATTCTTTTCTTTCCAGTTGGAAATGGCTGAGAGCAACAGCTTGTATAATCTTTTTGCTGATTCTTTCCGAGTAAACTGCAGCACATACAATGCCTTTTCAACATCCATACCTCTGACCAGATCGGCCACCAGGCGCATTTTACGCGGAGAAGTAGGAACGTTGTTCAAACGGGCCACGTATTCTGATTTACGTGCCTCTTTCCTTTGTTCAGCAGCTAAATGTTTTCTAGTTCCCATTTTCTTAGAATTATTTTACTCCTTTATTCTTTTTACCGGCATGGCCTCTGAAAGTACGGGTAGGAGCAAATTCTCCCAACTTATGTCCAACCATGTTCTCAGTTACATACACAGGAATGAACTTGTTTCCATTGTGCACAGCAATTGTCTGGCCTACAAAATCAGGTGAGATCATTGATGCCCTTGACCAGGTTTTGACCACGGTTTTCTTTCCTGATTCAACGTTGGACATCACTTTCTTCTCGAGTTTGATGTCTATGTAAGGTCCCTTTTTTAATGAACGGCTCATATTAGTCTTAATTAACGCTCAGTAATTATTTCTTTCTTCTTTCGATGATGTACTTGTTCGAATCCTTCTTCCTGGAGCGGGTTTTATAACCTTTTGCCGGAATACCTTTACGTGAACGAGGATGTCCACCGGAGGCCCTTCCTTCTCCACCACCCATTGGGTGATCAACAGGGTTCATCGCAACACCACGAACACGTGGTCGTCGTCCCAACCAACGGTTTCGTCCGGCTTTACCGGATTTTTCCAAACCATGATCCACATTGGATACCATTCCGATTGTGGCTTTACAGGTTTGAAGTATCATCCGTGTTTCACCTGAAGGCAGCTTGATAATTGCAAACTTACCATCACGTGTCGTCAACTGGGCATACGATCCCGCACTTCGTGCCATCTTGGCACCCTGTCCCGGACGCATCTCAATGTTGTGGATAATTGTACCATAAGGAATTTCACTCAGGTACATGGCATTGCCAACCTCAGGTGAAACACCTTTGCCCGCGTTGATTTCCTGACCCACTTTAAGACCGTGAGGAGCTACAATGTATCTCTTCTCACCATCAATGTAGTTGATCAAGGCAATACGTGCCGTACGGTTTGGATCATACTCGATGGTTTTCACCTTACCGGTGATACCTTCTTTATCCCTCTTGAAGTCAATGACCCGATATCTCTTCTTGTGTCCGCCTCCAACGTTGCGGATGGTCATTCTACCTTCATTGTTCCTGCCACCAGTGCTCTTTTTGGGAGCCAGCAAGCTCTTTTCAGGCTTGTCTGCAGTGATGTCATCAAAAGCGCTTATTATTTTAAAACGCTGTCCTGGTGTTGTTGGTTTATATTTTTTCAGTGCCATCTTTAAATGTTGCTAAAAAAATCAATTGTTTCGCCTTCCGCCAATGTAACGATCGCCTTTTTATAGGCTCTTGTCTTGCCGGATATTAATCCTGTCTTTGTAAAACGTTGCTTGCGTTTTCCAGAGTAATTCATGGTATTAACAGAGAGTACCTGTACATCGTATAGGTCTTCAACTTCACTCTTGATTTCAACCTTGTTTGCATGCCTGTTTACGATGAATCCAAACTGATTAAGGGATTCACCCTTGTCCGTCATCTTTTCGGTAATTACCGGTTTAATTATTACGCCCATCTTCTTACAGGTTTATTATTGTGAATACTTTTCTTCAAATGCTTTCAAAGAACTTTCTACAAACAATATCTTGTTTGCCTTTAAGATCTCGTAGGTATTCAGTGAATCGGCATTGGTTACACTTGCGTTCTGCAGATTTCTTGCAGAGAGGTAAACATTGTTATCCGATTCGTTAAGCACGAGTAAAGTTTTTTGATTATCAACCTTCAGGCTTTCCAGAATCTGAAGATAATTTTTTGTTTTGGGATCATCAAGTTTGAAATCCTCAATGACCATGATACCTTCTTCCTTTGCTTTATAGGTAAGAGCTGAAATTCTGGCTAACCTTTTCGTCTTCTTGTTTAATTTGAAGCGGTAATCGCGCGGGTGGGGTCCGAATACACGTCCGCCACCACGGAAAATCGGGTTCTTGATGTCGCCAAAACGAGCAGTACCCGTACCTTTCTGACGTTTGATCTTCTTTCTGCTGCCAATAATATCACTTCTTTCCTTGGTATCGTGCGTGCCCTGACGACGGTTTGCCATGTGCTGTTTTGCATCCAGGTAAATGACATGATCGTTTGGCTCGATTCCAAAGATGGAATCATTCAGCTTCACCTTTTTATCGGTGGCTTCACCGTTGATTTTATGAACTACTAACTCCATCTTTCAACTTTTACTAATGAATTATTCGGACCTGGGACTGCTCCTTTAACTACTATAATATTCTTTTCAGGAATGATCTTCATCACCTGCAGGTTAATCATTTTCACACGCTGACCACCCATGCGACCGGCCATGCGCATCCCTTTGAAAACCCTTGATGGATATGAAGAAGCGCCTATGGAACCTGGAGCCCTCATCCTGTTATGCTGACCATGTGTTGCATCATTTACACCTCGGAAATTGTAACGTTTAACAACACCCTGGAAACCTTTCCCTTTGGATGTTCCTACAACGTCCACATATTCGCCTTCCTGAAATACATCAACTCTGAGGATATCACCAAAATGCTTTTTCTCCTCAAAGCGGGTAAACTCGGCCATGTACCTTTTAGGGCTTGTCTTAGCCTTACTATAATGACCCTTCATGGCTTTGGTTGTGTGCTTTTCTTTCTTGTCTTCGTAAGCAAGCTGAATAGCTTCGTAACCATCTGTTTTCTTGGTGCGAACCTGTGTTACAGTACACGGGCCGGCCTCAATAACAGTACAGGGAACATTTTTCCCGTCTGCATCAAAGATGCTGGTCATACCAATTTTCTTTCCTAATAATCCTGACATCGTTACAAATCTTTAAGCGGTTCTAGTTACACTTTGATCTCAACCTCAACTCCACTGGGTAATTCCAATTTCATCAGCGAATCAATCGTCTTTGAAGTCGAATTGTATACATCCATCAACCTCTTGAAGGTGGCTAATTCAAACTGCTCCCTTGATTTCTTGTTTACAAAAGTCGAACGGTTTACAGTGAATACCTTCTTGTGAGTCGGCAAAGGAATAGGACCACTAACTACTGCTCCTGTCGATTTTACCGCTTTTACGATCTTTTCGGCTGATTTATCAACCAGGTTGTGATCGTAAGATTTTAGTTTTATTCTAATTCTCTGGCTCACTTTATATTGGATTTAGCTTATTATTCCTCTCATTTTATTAATCACTTCTTCAGTTACCGAAACAGGCGCTTCAGCATAACTGTCAAATTCCATTGAAGAAGTTGCTCTTCCGGAAGTAAGGGTACGCAAAGTGGTTACATAACCGAACATCTCCGCCAATGGCACCCTGACCTTCACAACCTGCACTCCCACTTTTGCTTCAACTCCTTCAACGATTGCCCTTCTCTTGTTCAGGTCGCCGGTAACTTCACCCACATAATTATCAGGAGTTACAATCTCCAGTTTCATCATGGGCTCGAGCAGAACAGATTTTACTTTCCTGGCAGCATTTTTGAAACCAATCTTGGCAGCCATCTCAAAAGAAAGCTGATCGGAATCAACAGCATGGAAAGATCCATCATACAATCTGATCTTCATGCTTTCAACAGGGTATCCGGCAAGTACGCCATTCTGCATGGCCAACTTGAAACCTTTTTTAACAGATGGAATATATTCTCTGGGGATATTTCCTCCCTTGACTTCGTCGATGAATTGCAGACCATTTTCTCCTGTATCAACAGGTCCTATCTCAAACTGGATAACCGCGAACTTTCCACGGCCACCGGTTTGTTTCTTGTACACCTCTTTATAATCAATAGTACTAACAAGCGCTTCTTTGTAAGAAACCTGTGGTTGACCAATATTTGCCTCAATATTGAATTCACGCTTCAACCTGTCAATAAGGATTTCCAGGTGCAGCTCACCCATACCTGAAATGATGGTCTGCCCTGAGTCCTCATCCGTGTATACTTTGAATGTAGGATCCTCCTCGGCAAGTTTGACAAGCGCCAGTGTCATCTTATCAATATCCTTCTGGGTTTTTGGTTCGATGGCAATACTGATCACCGGCTCCGGGAATGAAATCGACTCAAGCAAAACCGGATGCTTTTCATCGGTGAGGGTATCACCTGTGCGAATCTTTTTAAAACCTACTGCTGCTCCAATATCTCCTGCTTCGATCTGCGCCATCGGCTCCTGCTTGTTAGCATGCATCTGCATGATGCGGCTGATACGCTCTTTTTTACCGGTGGATACATTGTACACATAAGAACCTGCTTTGAGCGTACCCGAGTAAACTCTGAAAAAACAGAGCCTTCCAACAAATGGGTCCGTAGCAATCTTAAAAGCAAGTGCGCTGAAATGATCTCCAGGATCAGCACTTCTTTTTACTTCTTTACCGGTTCTTGGATCAATAACTTCAATAGGAGGCAGGTCAAGAGGGCTTGGCAGGAACTCGATGATTGCATTAAGCAACATCTGAACTCCTTTATTTTTAAATGCGGAACCACACATCACAGGAGTGATACGCATACGCAAGGTAGAAGTGCGGATCACATGGATCATCTCTTCCTCAGTAATGGAGTGCGGATCTTCAATGAACTTCTCGAGTAACTCTTCGCTTTCTTCAGCAACACCTTCAATCAGTTGCATGCGGTACTTCCGGGCCATTTCTTCCAGGTCTTCAGGAATAGGAATCTCACGAATGGATATTCCTTTATCCGATTCATCCCAAACGAAGGCTTTGTCTTTTACCAGGTCAACAATTCCCTGGAAATCATCCTCTGCACCGATAGGTATCTGAATTGGTACAGGATTGGCTCCGAGTCTTTCCTTCATCTGATCGATAACACCAAAGAAATCGGCTCCGGCCCTGTCCATTTTATTTACGAGACTGATGCGTGGCACATTGTATTTGTCTGCCTGGCGCCAAACAGTTTCTGATTGCGGCTCAACTCCTCCTACGGCACAAAAAAGCGCTACTGCACCGTCAAGTATGCGAAGCGAACGTTCAACTTCAACAGTAAAGTCAACGTGCCCGGGAGTGTCGATGATATTTATCTTGTATCTTTTATTGAACAGATCCCAGTAAACGGTAGTGGCAGCGGAAGTAATGGTAATTCCCCGCTCCTGTTCCTGAACCATCCAATCCATTGTAGCAGCACCATCGTGAACCTCTCCGATCTTATAATTCTTACCGGTATAAAAAAGGATACGTTCGGTAGTGGTAGTCTTACCAGCATCAATATGCGCCATGATCCCAATGTTGCGGGTGCGGCTCAAATTGTTAGTTATGTTGGTCTGTACTGCCATGATTAGTTCGTGATACCTATTTATATATTAGAATCTGAAATGGGAAAATGCTTTGTTTGCTTCTGCCATTCTGTGAGTATCTTCTTTTTTCTTGTAAGCTGATCCTTCTTCTTTGTAAGCTGCAAGAATTTCACCTGCCAGTTTCTGACCCATCGTTTTTTCGTGACGTTTGCGGGAAAAACCAATCAGGTTTTTCATACCGATGGACACTTTACGTCCCGGACGTATCTCCGAAGGGATCTGGAATGTGGCACCTCCAATACGACGACTCCTCACTTCAACAGCCGGAGTAACATTAGCAAGGCCTTTTTTCCAAACTTCAATAGGATCTTCGCTTGTCTTCTTTGCAACGATGTCCATAGCTTCGTAAAAGATGTTATAAGCTGTTGACTTTTTTCCCTTCAACATCAGGTTGTTGACGAACTTGCTCACCAAAACATCGTTGAATTTTGGATCGGGAAGAATGATTCGTTTTTTCGGTTTAGCTTTTCTCATTTAATATCGAGCTTATGCTTATCAGCTATTAATTATTTCTTTGGACGCTTGGTTCCGTATTTTGATCTGCGCTGTGTTCTTCCTTCAACACCTGAAGTATCGAGTGCACCACGAATGATGTGGTACCTTACACCGGGAAGGTCTTTTACACGACCGCCGCGGATCATAACGATGGAGTGTTCCTGCAGGTTATGCCCTTCGCCCGGGATGTACGCGTTCACTTCCTTATGGTTGGTCAGCCTTACCCTGGCAACTTTACGCATAGCGGAATTCGGCTTCTTAGGTGTGGTGGTGTAAACCCTCACACACACGCCACGACGCTGCGGACAGGAATCAAGGGCGGGTGACTTGCTTTTGTCAACCAGCTTCTTGCGTCCTTTTTTCACTAACTGTTGAATAGTCGGCATATTGATAAATATTTTTTACGTTTACCCTCAATTTTTGAGGGCGCAAAAGTATATAATCTTTTAATTTGAACTCTTCGTTTTTTGCAGGTCGGGGAAACTGATTCGGGAAGGATAAGGCGACTTTTGTCTTTAAAACGACCCAACTCCTTTTTCGATTTCGACTGAGTTGAGCAGGCACCTATATCGTTTTACCTTATCAGGCTCCTTTAACTACAACTGTTTCAGTAGGTTTAACCCTATATCTCTGAAACGGGGTGCAAAGGTAAAAACATTTCTTTAATCGACAAGTCTTTCCTGAAAAAATCAGATGTTTTGCTCCATTCTTTGTCCTCAGGGAATGATAATTACTTTACTTCCCGAAACTGATCAGGAAAATATCCGTAATTTACAACTGTAAAATCCGGAAGAAATGATTAAAAAGTACTGGCATAAAATACTGCAGACAGGCATTGGGGTAGATACATCCTTCACCCAAAGCAAAAAAGTCAAACTTGTTAACGAGCTTAGTTTTCTAATCTTAATTGGAAACATATTAACATCAGCAAGATGGATTTTACTAGGCCAGCCTCAACTGCTCATACTCAATGGAAGTGCTATACTGATAATGTTTATCGTGTTGACCCTTAATAAGAAATTCCATTACAAATTTGCCCAGCTCATCTTTTTCACCTACATCCCTATCCATTTAACCGTTTTATCATTTTTTCTTCCTTTCGGCCTGGAACAGTTTCTTTTTCCTCTTATGATCATAGCCGGGTTTCTGATCGATAAACGACGGGATTTACTTACCTATCTTTTCATTCTTGGCTTTATCTATATAATAATAAAAGGTGAATTTTTTACACTTTACACCATCCATCTGAGTGATGATTATCTATTATCTCTGAACCTTATAAGTTCTTTTCTTAGCCTTATCATGTGTTTTGTTGCTATTAACCTGTTTGTGAAACAGTATGAATTAAACCGGCATGAAGTACTTATTGTCAATGACATGCTGGAAGAATCCGTACGCATTGCCAAAGAGAAAGCTGGTTATGCAGAGCTGTTGTTAAAGGAAATGAACCACCGGGTAAAAAACAATCTGCAATTAATAACCAGTTTGCTAAACATCCATGCTCAGAAACTGAAGAATGCAACCGCAAAAAAAGCATTGATGGACGCTAAGAACAGGGTTCATTCCATTGCATTGATTCACGAGAGACTCTACCATGAAAAAGATATTGACACAATTGATATCGCTGACTATCTTGACAATCTCATAATAAACATTAAGAATTCTCATACAGCAGGGGTAAAGGGGTCCCTGAATATTAACTCTCGGTGCGATCCTTTCCGGTTAACATTTGGAGATGCCGTTTCAGTAGGACTGATACTTAATGAAATGATCACTAACGCTATTACACATGGCCTTCAAAAGACAGATAAAAAAGAGATTATGGTTGAGGTGTCTAAACTGGGCGAGGCACATTTACAGCTTTCTGTGCTGGACAATGGGATAGGTTTAGAAAATATACTCAATCCGGAAAAAAGGGGATTTGGTATTGAATTGATTGAGACACTGGTTGCCAGTTATGAAGGCAAAGTGTTCGTCGATAAAAACTTAAACAAACTTATCGTCGAATTGCTATTTAGCAGCCAAATTTAGCCTTACCTGGTCTGATTGTTAAGTTCCTGTATTTTATTTATAATCCAGGCATCTCCTGATAATAAATATTGAATCTTTAAATCTCCCCCAATTGGGGGATTGTTCTGTATAATATTGCAAATTATCTTTGCCCGATAACTAAAACTGTCGATATAAATATATTATTGTTATATTCCTTTGCCAGTAAACTAGCAGAGTTTTTTGATTTAAATAAGGATGTTAAATGTCGAAAAGTATCCTGGTTGTTGAAGATGAAATAATCGTTGCCAAAGACATCAGTGAGATATTGGTTTCCTGTGGTTTCACAATAAGTGGGATTGCAAATAACGCAAGATCTGCCATGCAACTGTTCAAGTCAAGGATCCCCGATTTGATTGTTTGTGATATCAACCTTGGAAAAGGTAAATCCGGTGTTGATTTTATTAAGGAAACAAGGAAAATACAAAAGGTAGCTGTAGTTTATTTAACTGCTTATTCAGATGACCAAACAGTTGACGAAGCATTAGATACGATCCCTGATTCTTATCTTACAAAACCTTTTACTAATGAGCAACTCTGCATTGCTGTCAACAGGGTATTGAGAAGTCCGGATACACGGATCAAAAAAGGATCCGACCTCCCAAAACCTACAAAAAGGGAATTGGAAGTCTTAAAAATGATTGCAACAGGTCATTCGAGCAAACAAATATCAAGAGAACTTTCGATTAGTTTTGAGACCGTTCAGTCGCACCGAAAAAACATGTTTAATAAATACAAAATCAACTCCAGCGCTGAATTAATAGTGCTTGCTCATACTTACGGCTGGTTAAACTAACCGGTTGCCTCAAAAAAATGACTCATGGAAGAAAGGTTTAATAAGATACTTGCCATTGCTCTTGATCTTAAAGTTGAAGAAGTGAACAGTAAAATGTCATCCGAAACGGTTGACAATTGGGACAGTTTAAAGCAGATGAACATCATTGTTGCCATGGAGGAAGAGTTCGAAATAAGCTTTGATGAAGCGGAATCCATTCTTTTAAATACTTATAGTTCTTTGCTGGTGGCAGTAAGAGAGAAATTACCAGGCTAATTTTAACCAGACAGTCTTTTTTGAAAGATGTGACTGAGGGAGTGGAGAAGGGAAAAAGGGAAGAGGGAAATAGGGGAAATAAGGAGGAGTGAAAAAGGTAGAATGGTGAAAAGGGAAAAGGTGAAACACCCTTATACCCCTTATACCCTTTATACCCTTATACCCTTACCCCCCTTATACCCCTTATACCCTTCCCTTATACCCTTCTTATACCCCTTATACCCTTACTCCCTTACTCCCTTACTCCCCATACGGCACTCTGAAACACGACTTTGCGATCCCGTACGTACGGG
>JAUXDH010000079.1 GCA_030618545.1 Chlorobiota bacterium | reverse complement strand
CCGCGAATAGGAGTAAAATGGCAGGCAGCGCCAAAACATAGTTTAGGTATTGCTTACGGAAAACATAGCCGCATCGAGCCGCTCCGTATCTACCTGATTGAGTTTCCGGAGAATGACGGCGAAGTGTTACCAAACAAAAATCTTGAAATTACGAAAGCACATCATTTTGTCCTTGGTTACGACTGGAACATCAATGCGAACATGCACTTTAAAGTTGAACCTTATGTCCAATTGTTGTACGATGTTCCTGTCACGCCCGATAGCTCTTTCTCAATGATCAACTATCAGAATGACATGTTTTTCCAGGCCCGGCTTGATAATTCAGGAACCGGAACAAACTATGGTATCGATCTTACTTTTGAACGATTCATGAAGAAAGGCTATTACTATATGGTGACGGCTTCGATTTACGAATCTAAATGCAAACGTGGCGATGGTATTGAGCGCAACACAAGGCTTAATCAAAATTATGTGTTAAATCTTTTAGGGGGAAAAGAATGGCAGGTGGGAAAAAGTAATTTCCTCAGTGTGAACGGTAAGTTTACAATTGTAGGAGGAACACGATACACACCTCCTGACCAGGAAGCTTCGAGAGCTGTTAGCGCTGTTGTTTATCAAATGGATAAATTATACAACGGACAATGGAACACCAATTACTATCTTGACATATCGGTAAATTACAAAATTAACAGACCGAAAGTCTCGCATAATTTTATCCTCCAGGCTAAGAATCTGACTATGCAATCGGACCTGATTGGATTTGCCTACAATTATTCTGAACAGTATGCCCAACCCATGGAATTGGCTATTGTTCTTCCTTACTTCAGTTATAAAATTGAGTTTTAGCCTCCACTTTCTGTTTTGTGCGATCCAGCACCCAGAATCAACTTTAGGATTGGTCTGCCTGCAATGGAATGATTCCTGAATATAGGTATTTTACTACCCTCTTTGTGGAACTTTGTGACATCTCCGTGGATCTTTGTGTAACAACTTAACGATTCAATACAACTTTACCGCTCTTAGCTTTATCGCCAAAATTAAGCTGGTAAATATAATTTCCGGGTTTCAAATCGTGAGGCACCGCCCAGTTCATTACGTGGCTACCCGAATCAAATGCCGACCTCTCATCAAAAACCACCTTGCCACTCAAGTCAAAAATCCTGAGGTGAACATCCTCACTTTTTTCAATCGAAAAAGAAAATCTCAGTTGGTCACTAAACGGGTTTGGATATACCTTTAAACCCTCTTTTTCTGAGATTTGGTTAGTAATGGTCACAAGATCACTGTCAACAGAAATGATCGCCTGATACGAATCCAATGCAGTTGTTACAGTAAGGGTGTCGAACAACATTTCGCCCATCATATCAAGTGGTATGCCTACCATTACAGTAATGGTCAGCGTATCTTTTCCATCTATTTCAAAAGGCATTTCCGGTAAATTATCCACATACCAGAAAAACTCACTGAATTCATTTGCCTCGGGTGTGATATCCAGAATTTCGACGGAATTATTCTTAAGGTTGATGATTTGCAGTGGCAAGCCATCGATTGCATCTTCAAAAGTTAAAAATACAAGGGTGTCGGGGTTGAACCCGATTTCATCTGTTTGTGCCCCGAAAATGGTAAACTCATGCGGGTCGGGTTCGCCAATGTAAGGATGTCTGGCCTGATGAGCAGATTCATCTGCAGCATAAACATAGTAGGAAACCTGATCTCCGGCGCCTGCACCTGTAATGGTTCCGGTCCATGTATCACCTGATTCCAATTCCATTGCACTGCTTTGAAAACTCCCTCCATTTACACTGTAATAAATCAAAACTGAATCAGAATAAATGTCTTCACCACTGTATGCAATAACATCTGCAGTTACTTCATAGCTTTCCTGCATGCCCACTGTACCAAGAATCGGCATATGTTTAATGTAGAGCATCTCAATGTCAGCTACTCCTTTGGCACGGCAGTGGAGTGCATCGGTGTTGTACCAGCCTCCGTACATAATCCCAACAACTCCATACCCTGGCATTGCTGCTTCGTAAGCTTCAATGGCTTCATCGTCCCATTGACTGCCAGTAAGGGGTACAAATACTTTATTGTTGGCAATTAATGAGTTGGTGTAGGGCGTGTTTGGCGGAGTTCCAGGCGTAAATACCCTGAAAACTTCATATAGTTCTCCCCATGAACTGGTGGTATTTTTAAAGAAATTGGCAACTGCTTCGAAGTCGTCATATCGGTCATCAGTCTCTGGGACTTCACCAATCAGTACTTTTCCCGGCGAAAGAAATTTACCCCAGCAATCAATATGCTTAATATAATCGTCGAGTGGATCAGTAAGTATAAGATAATCGTTTATACCAAGGTAATGGTATACCAGAGAGTCAATGTCTTCATCAGAAAGCGAAGGGTTTTCTTCCGGGACAAGTTCTGTGGAACTCGAAATACCAAGCCCATCAGTCATGTAATTGCCTCCGGTATGGATCAGGTTCATACCATAAAGGTCAATGTCGAGGTAAGTGGCTATATGACCGGGAATATTGTTATCATTGGGTCGTTGAGGCCTGTTATAGGGAAAATCGACAATCCCTGGCTGGTTGTTACCGTCAAACACAAACCAGGGGCCGTAATCTCTTGTCCAGTAACTGTCGCTCTGGGCATAAAGGAATGAACAATTGTCAAGGTTGACTCCGTTATTGTTGTACTGGGTGGTCACCGTTTGCTCCTCGGTAGCATTGGCAACTATGGTAAGCACTTCGATATCATCGGCAAGTTCTTTTACCAGTGTCATGGGAATACCAAATGGGTACCTGACCAGGACTGCCTGCATCTCATCGAATTCTGCTACATTCCGTACAGGAGCAACAGGTGGAGCTGTTTCGATGAAGCTTTTGTAGCTGTCTAATTCCATGTGCATCTCCTCTTCGCTGAGGTAATGCAGCTTTCGCCAGTCGGGTGTTTTGTCCTGGGCAGTAATGGTGATGGAAGTGATGATGAAAGCAATTAACGGCAAAAGGTATTTTAATCTCATAACATCTTGATTAACGGTCTTATTATTGACAAATGTAGCAACTGTTTGGTTGTGTCCTCGTGCTAAAGTTGTTTTTAACAATTAAATGGAATCAATCTAAAAGCACACTGCCCGGGAACCCAAACCGGCAAGCGCTGAATATTGTTTATATTTGTTCAACATTAAAAATTCAAAGACATGTATCTTGGTTGGGCACCCGGGCCGTGGGAAATTGTTCTTGTAGTACTGGTAGTTTTGTTGTTATTTGGTGGAAGGAAAATCCCTGAATTAATGAAAGGAATTGGAAAAGGCGTTAAGGAATTCAAAGAAGGGATCGCTGAGGATGACAAGAAGGATTCTGACGATTCCAAAGACAAAAAAGACGACAAATAGTTTCCTATTCCTGTATCAGGTTTTTATAATCTTCATATCTCTTGAGGATCTCCTGTACAAAGTTGTACGTTTCCTCTCCCCTTATATATCCATAGTAAACCACTGTATCGTGATAATAGTACTTATCACTCAGGTTGAGTATAAAATGTTCCACATTGCCAGACCACACATTCGGATCTTTCCCATATTTCTCTGTCAGGCGCCGGGCATCAAACACATGGCCCAGCCCGCAGTTGTAAGAAGCAAGTGTGAATTTGACTCTTTCCAGTGAATCGGTGATCTCGTCTGGCAGTTGTCCATCCAGGTGTTTCAGGTATTTTACACCCGTAGTGATTTGAATTGCTGGAGAAGCAGTTGTATCGATACCATATTTTTTGAAAGTATTCGGCATCATCTGCATCAACCCATAGGCGCCAACCCAGCTTCTTACTTCAGGTTTGAATTCCGACTCCTGGTAAATCATCGAAGCAAGCAAACGCCAGTCCCATCCAATTATTTTACTGGCTTCTCTGATGTATTGGTCATAGGGTGAAAGCCTTCCTCCACTAAAGGAGTTGTACTCACTTCTTGCTATTCTTGCAGTGCGGATATTCTTGAAATATTTATTGTAAATCAGTCTCGAAAGGAGGGATTCATTAAAATCTTTCAGCCAGGTATTTAGTGTATCCAGCAGATCTGGGTTTCCCTTTTTCACGGCCCAGGCCAGTTTTTGTGGGAAACTAATGGGAGTGTTCACATCAATATTTGGAAAATACCTGGCATTGACCAATGCTATGTGCTGATCTGCTACAGTATAATCAATCTCGCCACCGGCCACTGCAGCGATGAGTTCTTCAACATCTTTATCTTCTTCCAAAATAAAGATGGTATCGCCAATTTCATTTGCCAGTGAGGCCAGCCGCTGACTGAATATCGTTCCCTTTTGAACATGGATAGTTTGATCTGCCAGATCCATCTGGTTTCGAATGAGGTGGGATTCTATCTCATCCTTTGTTTTTAACCTTTGATAATTATCCGGCTTACGTTGCACAAGCACCTGCCGTGTAGTTGATATTGGTTCTGTAAAATCTACAATTTGTTTGCGTTTCCTCGTTACAGTCAGACCCATGGCTATGATATCCACCTCTTCGTTTTCAAGAAAATCATAAGCTTTATACAGGTCTTTAACAATGACCATCTCAAGATCTACATTCAAATACTTGGAAAATTCTTTTAAAAGTTCGTATTGGTAGCCAATGGTTTCACCACGATAAACCAGGTAGTTCATCGTGCTGTAGTCTGTTGCTGCCCGGATCCTGCCCCTGTTCAGTACTCTATCCAAGACATGCGAAAGGGTATCATCTCCGGATTCTTTATCTTTCTTATTGCCGGAAGCTGGAGGTGAGCCACAGGAATAAAGGAATAAAACAAAGGCTGGAAATAAGTAAACTAAGATTCTTCTCATACAGTGCCGATGAATAGGGCTGAGGCCAAATTACGAAATAATGTCATGTAAATACTTCCCAACGAGTTGAACCATTTTACAAAGCAGGAAAAGTCAATCGTAAAGCCGGCTTTTGAAATGGACACTCCCTTGCTTATCAGGAATTCAAGTAATTCCGGCACTCCATCAGCCTATGCAGTCTTCCTGTACCTCTGTGTTGAAAATATCAGCATCACAACACCATAAGCGGTAAGTATCCAGAATTCTTTCTGGATATCAAAAAATCCTGATCCTTTCAGCATGATCATCCGGTTTATCTTTACGAAATAAGCCACAGGATTGAAATAATCAATGATTTGTGCCCATTGGGGCATGCTTTCTATCGGCGTGAATAGTCCGCTCATCAGGATAAAAACCATAACAAAAAACCAGGTGATGAACATCATTTGCTGTATGGTATTGGTAACCGTTGAGATAAACAGTCCGAAAGACAAAATGACCACCAAATAGACTGATACCACAAAGAACAATAATGGCAGGCTGCCAACTATTGGGATATTGAAGACAAACTTTGCTACTACTAAACCAATGGCGAAATCGATGTTGGCAATGATCCAGAATGGAATCAGTTTGCCGGCAATGAACTGGAACTTTTTGATGGGTGTCACATTGATTTGTTCGATTGTACCTATCTCCTTTTCCTTTACCAGGTTCATCCCGCCAAGGAACATCCCGATAATTGTTACAAGCAAAACCAGGATGCCCGGAACCATGAATGTGATGTAGTCCATTTCAGGGTTGTACCAGAACCTTGGTTTTATATCGATTGGAAATCCACTGAAGCCTGTTGGGTTTTGTTCAACGATGATCTCCCTGTTAAAATCATTGATAATGGATGTGGCATAAGCGCTCATCAGGCTTGCAGCATTCCCATTAATAGCATTGGTTACCACCTGGACTTTCCCCCTTTTTTCGGTGTTCATTTTTTTACCAAAATCGGGCTCGATCATCAGTATCTGGTCTGCCTTATTCCTTGTTAATAGTTGTACCGCTTCCTCATAGTTTTCTGCATTGCCATAGTATTGGAAAAAAGCTGAGCCATTGAACTTATTGATAAGCTTGCCGGATAATGTTGACCGGTCGTGATCAACGGTAACAAACCTGACATTTTTGATTTCAAAAGTAACAGCGTATGCCAGGATCAGGAGTTGGAAAATTGGAATTAAGAAAATAATTCTCACCATCAGTTTATCCCTGAATATCTGGGTGAATTCTTTACGTATGATGAAAATTATGGTGCGCATTGGTTATTGGTTATTGGTTAATGGTTAATGGTTAATGGTTAATGGTTAATGGTCATCCTAAATTTTGTTTACAAATATTCTCTGACCCAATTTTCCATTTCTTCCATTCTTCCACTCTCCCTCTCTTCCTTTATTCAAGTCTTATCTTAAACTTCTTCACACTCATCCCAATGAAGAATATTGTCATGAAAACAAGAATCAGAGTTTCTTTCCAGAAGTAGCCGATCCCAACACCTTTAAGCATTATGTTTTTGATGATGATGATAAACCAGCGTGGTGGCATGAGGTGGCTAAGCCATTGCAAAGGAACAGGCATATTTTCAATGGGAAAAATGAAGCCTGACAGGAGAATTGTCGGGAGCATCAGCGCAAACATCGACATCATCATGGCTTGTTGTTGTGTTTTGCTTATTATCGATATCAGGATGCCAAGCCCCAGTGCCATAACAATAAACAGCAGGCTTTCCAGCAGCAGCAGGATCAAACTCCCATTGACAGGCATGTCAAAAACAAAAAAACCCAAAAGCAAAATCACCACCAGGTTGACAAATGATAGAAATACATAAGGTGTCACTTTCCCAATGATGATCTGGATCGGCTTTAATGGTGACACCAGAAGCGCCTCCATGGTACCCAATTCTTTCTCCCTGGTAATGGATATGGATGTCATCATGGCGGAAACCAGCATCAACAACAAAGCGATTACACCCGGAACAAACATGTATACACTCTTCTGTTCAGGGTTGAACAACATTTTCGGTTCAATGCTGATGCTCATCGGTATTCCGCTTGACTCTCGTATTTTTTGCAAGCTGTAGCTATTGATAATCCCTGAAGTATACGCATTGAGCATGTTGGCTGTATTGGGTTCTGAAGCATCGAGGATGATCTGGACATTGGCTTTGCCTTCTTTTTCAAGCTTTTTTGCAAATCCCTGTTCAAACACCACAACCTGCTTTATCTTGCCTTTTCTAAATTCCGACTCAACCTGTTTATCGCTCTCAAGGTTATCCACCAGAAGAAAGTAATTGGAAGAAACCAGTTTATTAGTGATCTCCCTGGTAACTTCGTCCTTTGAATAGTCAAGTATCGCAATGCGGGCATCTTTGATGTCATTGGTGATAGCAAAGCCAAAAAGTAATACCTGAACCACTGGAATTCCAAAGAGGATCACCATGGTGCGGTAATCGCGAAAGATGTGAAAAAATTCCTTTTTTACAAAAGCCCACATGATTTTAACGTGCTATACTTACAAAAACATCATCCATCGTATCAACTCCATATTTGGATTTCAATTCTGCCGGAGAGTCAATGGCCACAATTTTACCTTCCGACATAATAGATACACGCTCACAATATTCAGCCTCATCCATGTAATGTGTGGTAACAAATACAGTAGTTCCCAAATCTGCGCTCTCATAAATCAATTCCCAGAACTGCCTCCTTGTAATTGGATCTACTCCACCTGTTGGTTCATCTAGGAAAACCACCGCCGGCTCATGCATGTTGGCTACCGAAAATGCGAGTTTCTGTTTCCATCCAAGAGGAATGCTCCTCAGCAACTTGTTACCGTATTCCTGCATCTCCAGCTTATTAAGATAATAATTGGTTTTATCTTTTATAGCTTTATTGCTCAAACCATAAATGCCTCCATAAAACCTGAAATTCTCCCTTACCGTCAGGTCGTTGTAAAGGGAAAATTGCTGGCTCATATAGCCGATATTCCTTTTCACCTTGTTGGGGTATTTGCTAACATCGTATCCTGCTACGATAACCTTTCCTGAAGTGGGTTTTGAGAGGCCTGATAGTATTTTGATCGCCGTTGTTTTTCCTGCACCGTTGGCGCCAAGAAAACCAAAAATCTCACCTTCGGGAACAGTGAAATTCAGCTTATCATTGGCTGTAAAGCTTCCGAATTTCTTGACAAGGTTGGTTACCTCGATAATATTTTTTCGCTGACTCACAGGGTCTGACTTTTATCCATTAATGCCAGAAAACAATCCTCAATAACCGGGATCTTTTTCTGAATTATCACCTGATCATAGCCCTTGCCGGTAAGATACCCCTGAAGAGCAAATACATATTCCCTTTCATCACCATTGTAAGTTGAAACATGGACATATTCGCCAAACCGGTAAACCAACGCTTCTCTGTTGTACTTTTCAAGATCTGAAACCAGCGGGTGCATATTTTCTGTTTTCACCTCAAACAACTGCCGCTCGTATTGGTCAATAATTTGCTGTGGCCTGTTTACTGCCAGCATATTACCATTCTGCATCAAGGCAATTCGATCACAAAGAGATGCTTCATCCATATAAGGTGTTGATACAAGAATTGTAATATTCTTCTCCTGCATATTTTTCAGCAGCTCCCAGAATTCTTTTCTGGACACTGCATCAACACCGGTTGTCGGTTCATCGAGGATCAGCAATTTTGGTTTATGGATCAATGCACACGACAGTGCCAGTTTCTGTTTCATGCCACCTGACAGCGCACTGACACGCCTCTTTTTGAAGGGCTCGATACGGCTGTAGATATCTTTGATCAGGTCGTAGTTCTCTTCAAGGGATGTGTTGAAAATACTTGCATAAAAGTTCAGGTTTTCTTCTACACTCAGGTCTGAATAGAGTGAAAACCTACCAGGCATGTAGCCCGTCAGTTTCCTGATTTTTTTGTAGTCTGTCACAGCATCGAGGCCATCAACTGTTGCTGTTCCGCTGTCAGGAAGCAGCAAACTGGTTAGTATCCTGAAAAGAGTGGTCTTGCCAGAACCATCAGGACCGATGAATCCAAACAACTCATTCGGTTTTATATCAAGGCTGATTTCTTTCAGCGCTATGGTTTCTCCGAAGCTTTTGCTGAGATTTTGTATATTGATATTTATGGACATGGCCTGATGATAACTACCCTCTGTTTTCTTGCATGGTTTATTTGTTAATAGTCATTAGGCATTGGTTATTGGTTATTGGTCATTGGTCATTGGTCATTGGTCATTGGTTATTGGTTATTGGTTATTGGTCATTGGATAATTGGTCTTGGATGATTGGTCACTGTCGACCCATCCATACGGATTCCCTTTGGTCGTACGGGCAGACTTGCCGACTGCCGACTGTCTAAGCTCTCTTTCTCACTCCACCCTCGTCCAGTATGTCGTTCTGCCAATCATGCTGAAACCGATGTATCCCCTTACTTTAAGCAGGTTTTTGGTTTCATCCTTGAATTCTATGTAACAGCTATATGTCTTGCCGTTTTTGGGGTCGTAGACCTTACCATTCTCCCACTCGTCTTTCCCGTCAAATTCGAAGTTTACCAGCAGCATCAATCCCAGAACCGGTCGTGACTGCAGGCTTTCATCAACATTTTCGTCATCCAGTTTGGGCTTCCCGGTTTCTTCATCTATGGGGTCTTTTAACCAGATAATCTCTCCAAAAAACTTACTCTCTTCATTGAAAACTTTGATGTGGGCATCTTTGTCTTCGTTGAGCCAAACACCAAGGATGTCATCTGCATTTACGTCCTGGGCAACGATTTGACCTATTGGATAGATTAGCAATCCAAGCATTAATAATAAAAGGCTTTTGTACTTCATACTTTCTGTTTTTGTTTATAAAAAATTGTTTTGATTTTTATTTCATAAAATTAAATTCCCCTGGCATTCCAATCTTTATAGAACCATCATTTTTAACGGCGACCTTAACAGCATAAACGAGGTTAACCCTCTCTTCCTTGGTTTGAATTGTCTTTGGAGTAAACTCGGCAGTAGAAGAGATCCATTCTACCCGTCCCATGATACTTCTATTCTCCTTCTCGTTTTCATCAATGATCACCTCTACCTCCTGTCCAATCCTGATATGGGGCATTTGATCACCGCTAATATACGCTTTCAGTTTCATTTCCTCCAGATCAGCCAGCTTATAAAGGGGTTTTCCAATAATAGCCAGTTCTCCTTTCTCTGCATATTTTACCAGGACGGTCCCATTGGACGGATTCTTTATCAAACACTTATCAATCCTGTCATCTATTTGTTCTACCTGAATATCAACGCCGGTCATCTGATCAAGGATTGCCGCTTTTCTTGATTTGACAGCAATGATTTGTTTTCTGTTGATATCAACAAGCCCATTGATGTCATCCAACTGCTTCTTTGTAGCAGCGCCCTTTTCGTAAAGGTTTTGAATTCTCTGCTGATTAACCAGGCTGTTTTGCAGTTGTTGCTGGGCCACTTCGATTTCTGAATTGATGCTTTCCAACCGGGCTCCGATAGTCTTTTTTTGCTGGATCAGCAATCTCCTGTTAAGAACCAGGTCGGTGGTATCGATCACTCCGACAATATCACCCATATCAAGTAAATCACCCTCTTCGAAATCCAGTTGTTCCAGTTCGCCCATCGCCTTGGCGGAGATGACAATCTCGGTAGCTTCAAAATTGCCGTAGGCATCTGATTTATCATCGTTCCTGTTGCAGGATGCTCCAAGGAAAATGATAGCTGTTGATAGAATTAAAATGCGTTTCATGCTTTTATTTCTTCTTGTTTATAAATTTCCAATCGCTGTCAGGTATTGGTATTTAGAGAAAATCAATTGAAGTTTGTGGGCTTCCAGGTTCAGGTTAGCCCTCACCAGTTTGTTCACCTCAATCAGGTAGTTGGTCGAAGTGATTGTTCCGTTTTTCAATTGGTAGTCAGCAGTTTTTACTACGTTTTGCTGCAATGATACGATGGTTGTGTCAGATCCGATAATCTTTTCATACTTCTCAATATCTGCAACACGCTTGTACAGATCCGATTTCAGGTTTTGGT
This sequence comes from Chlorobiota bacterium, assembly GCA_030618545.1. GTDB lineage: Bacteria > Bacteroidota > Bacteroidia > Bacteroidales > F082 > JAADID01. The sequence continues at coordinate 1,104 of JAUXDH010000079.1, read as the reverse complement.
CGAAGGTTTCTTTATTGGTGACGATAATATTATTTTTCAGGTCGTACACTTGTTTCTCCCGCTTTACTCTCCCCCAATCCCAGATATTCCAGTGAAGTCTTAATCCTACCATGTAATAGTCATCAAAATCATCATTCAGCATGTCATACCCCGGGCGTCCGTAACCAAGTTGACCGAATGCCTGGAACACCGGCCGTCTTTTTGCCTGGGTAAGGGATTTTAACGACATGAGCTGGGCCTGTTGTTTACTGAAGAGGATATATTCGGGACGGTTGTTCTCGAAGTTATAATTGTCGATAAGAGGTTCGGGTAGCAGCAACTGACCGGCCAATTGAATTTCAAGACCGCTTTGCTCATTCAATGCCTGGATAAGGCCTTTTGTGTCTTCTTTCAGTTCAGTGATCCGTTGCATACTGTTGTATAGCTCTACCCTGATAGCATCCACATCGGAAGAAAGCAACATGCCATTTGAAAAGGCTATTTGAGCTTCCTCTATCCGGGCTTGAAGGTTGTCGATGAGAACCTGCAAAATTCCGATGCTTTTATCAAGGTAAACAATGTTGAAAAACAAGGATGTTATTCGCTCTTTCAAATGGTATAATTCAACTTCTACTTTCTGGTCAGAAACAGCAAGTTGGGCCTGCTCCACCTTTTTTTGACCTGAAGTGATACCACCATCATAGATCATTTGCTCAACATCAAGGTTCAATTTATACCAGTCTTTTGATATTTCGGGGGGAGAAAACTCCGGAAAAAATGTTGGCACTTTGGTAACATCCGATTGGTAGTGCATCTGTCCGTTCAAATTCAAAGTAGGATAGTAGTTCCTTTTGATGCTTTTGATATTCAGTTCCGAAATATCTTTATTGAGCAAAAACTGGCGCGTACCCGGATAATTCTCAACAGCGCTTTTCAGGCAGTCGTCCAAAGTTATTTTACCAGAGAACTGGGCTGTTAATTCAACAGCAATTAAAAGCAAAATGACTGTTACTAATTGTTTCATGCTTCATCCTTTCTTTTAAGTAAAATGGCATGCTTTACGAATGTGGTGACCTCTTCCGTCCGCTCACTGATGTAATCCCTGTATTTTTTCTGATCCCCGTC